>CAYGTA010000017.1:0-18527 GCA_964352605.1 uncultured bacterium
AGCGTTTTACATATTCTCAGTTCAAAGCCTAAGCTGCAACGCTAGTGAAACGCTTCTTTAAGCATAATAAATCATAAGTAAGTTCGAAAGGAAAGTATCATGAAAAAGATTCTATTACTCATTAGCTTAATTTTTTTAAGCATAAGCATTGCCCAAACCCCCATAAGCTCGAGTTCTGAACTGGTGCAGGCTCTAACTAATGGTGGTACATACACGCTAGCAGCAGGTACTTATGAGTTAAGTGAAAAGATTACTGTTACAACTGACTTGAGCTTAACTGGTGCGGGTCCAACTGAAACCCATATTGTAAGTAGTACGCCTTTAGCGTTAATTGTCGTTGATGGTGCTGAGACTGTTTATTTTGACGGCATTAACTTTGAGTATCAAGGTAGCGAAGGCTCCGATGTTGTAGATATAAAAGATGCTAGCTTTGAAATAATAAACAGTCGCTTTGCAGGCGGAGTTTACAGTGAGCCTGCTGAAGATGACGAGGATGGGCTTTACTACGGCTCTGGTCTTTACTTATATGGCAACGCTGAAGGCAGCATAAGTAATAGCATTTTTGAAAACAATCAACAAGATGGTGTTCATTTAGAGCAAGAAGCTCGAGTGGCCATAAGTGATAGTGTTTTTGATGCTAATGATGGCGCTATTGCAGCGTTTGACACAACGCAAGTGACTGCTACGAACAATCAGATTCGCAATAATGGTGGCCCAGATAAGCTCAGTGCTGTATACGCAGAAGGTACCGCGGTTTTGGGTTTCAATGATAATCAATTTGAAAATAATTCGGGTGGTGCGGTCTTTATCTTAGGTGCAGCTTACTTGAGTGCTAGTGGCAACACAGTTAGCTCGAGTGGTACTGAATATGCGGCGTTTACAGCGGGCGAAGAAGCAACTATGGCGCTTATAGATAATCAGTTTAGCCAAAACGAAGCTGGTGCAATTTATGCTTATGATAAAGCGGTTCTTCAGGTAACAAATAATATCTTTACAGCTAACAGTACTAATAACCCTGACTTAAGCCTACTCTCAGCTATTACCCTTGCAGGTGAAAGTCAGGCAGACTTAGTTGAAAATCAACTTAGCCAAAATGAAGGCGGCGCAATCTACGCTTATGACACAAGCGTCTTAACATTAAGCAAAAACATCTTTACAGCTAACAGTACTGATAACCCTGATTTAACTTTGTATGCAGCGGTTTCAATTGCTGGCGAAAGTCAAGCAGACTTAGTTGAAAATCAGTTTATTAGAAACCTTGGCGGCGCAGTTTACAGTTACGAAAATTCAAAGCTTAGCGCAAACAAGAACATCTTCAAAGAAAACGGTGGCGAAGATGCTGATGTTGTTGTTGTTTCAGATAACGCTGAAATAAACCTAAGTGAGAATAGCTTGACAGCCAGTTTAGGCGCATCTTTTGCAGCATTTGAAAGCTCAAAAAGCACCCTAAGCAATAACACTATAGAAAGAAACAATTACTGGGTCACTGTATACATAAGCAACTCGAGTACTGCTGAACTTAAAAACAATACAATTAGTCAAAATGAGGGTATTGGTGTTTTTATGACAGATACTAGCAGTGCCAGCCTTACTTCAAATACCATTTCTGCTAATACTGAAGATGGCTTTCAAGCTTTCTTAAATGCTAAACCTCGCCTAACTGTAAATACCATTAGCGAAAATGGCTTGGCAGGTATTTATATAGCGGATGAGGTTGTGGCTTATCTTGCTGGTAATCAGGTCAATGCGAACCAAACCTCAGGCATGGTGCTTTACGGTAACGCCTTTGCTACGCTTGCAGAAAATAGCTTTAGCGATAATACTCGCTCTGGTTTAGGCTTTTTAGAAAATAGCGGTGGATTAAGCCAAAACAATAGCATTCGAAATAATCAGTGGAACGGCATTGTTGTTGCAGGCACAGCCAACCCTAAACTCGAGCAGAACATATTGACAGATAATGTACTACGCGGCATTTTGTTTGCTGAGATGGGTCGAGGTTCTGCCCTCGCTAACACGATTGAAGGCAGCATTCACGGCATTTTTATAACCGAAGAAGCTGAACCTTTACTCAGCGATAATGTATTTAATAACAACGAAACAGATTCGGAACGCGGTGAACTCGAGTCTAGTGACGAGGAATGACTTAGAAGTGGAAGGTGAAAAACATATTTCCATCTTCCACTTTTTACTTCATCAACATGCAAACGTTTAATACATCAAGCTCTTTAGTGGTCTTGCTTGCTATCATGAAGCAATGAGTGATCAAAAGGGCGGAACGCTAACCAAAACCAGAAGCAAGACAAAAACTGCAAAGCCCCCCTTGTTTAAAGTCATTCTTTTAAATGATGATTACACAACATGGGATTTTGTAGTTTATGTTCTAATGCGCTTCTTTAACAAAACCGAAGAAGAAGCCAACCAAGGTACCTTAGAGGTGCACCAAAAAGGTGTCTACTTAGCAGGTGTTTATGAACATGAGATTGCCGAAACCAAAGCAAATCAAGTGATTCGTTCAGCACGCAAAGAAGGTCATCCTTTTAGAGCAACTGTCGAACCCGAGTAACGCCCATGAGCATAGAAACAATTACTAAAACGCATCAGGAAACCAAAACACCCCCTAAGTACAAGGTGTTGCTATTAAATGATGATTACACACCTATGGATTTTGTGGTCTTTATACTGATGCGTTACTTTAGAAAAACAGACGCTGAAGCCATGCAAGTTATGCAAGAAGCCCACGATAAAGGTGCGAGTATTGCAGGCGTTTATGTCTATGAAGAAGCCGAAACCAAAGTACAGCAAGTGTTAAAAGATGCCAAACTAGAAGGTCACCCCTTAAGATTAAAACTCGAGCCTGAGTAAAGCTAAGCGTTAATCGTCTGCTAAGAAAAAGCCATGCTGCTTACTTAGAACACGAATCTGCTTGACTTTGCTTTTTTCGAGAGCCCCGTATGAAAAGTGCTGACGGTAGCCAGCTAAACCCAAAATGAGGGTTTCTGCCATGCAGGCGTAGACTTGTCCTTGTTCTAAAGATAAGCCTTGTAAGTTAAGTTTCTGGTTTTCAGGTAAGCTGACACGTCCACCTTTTAAAACTATGACCTTGGGGCGTTCCTTGCTAACGCTTTCAGCAACATCTTCAGGGACAGAGATATCACAAATAATGGTTGTTTCATGGCTTAAATACTCTGCTTGTATTAGCTTTTCAGGTGCATTACTGGCAGTCATAATGGCGTTACACGTTTGCAAATCAAACATATTAGTACTTATCTTTATAGGCGCATTGCTAGCAAAATAAGCTTTAATTTGTTTGCCTATAGCTTCATCGCTATTTACACTCATATCCTCTTTAGCCAAAACACCTGCTATGCCTTGCTTATCGCCTGCTTGTAAACGCTGCCAAGCTTGCTCATAGAGACTTTCAGCTATTCGCTCGAGTCTTTTTTCTGAACCCTCGCGACCAAAAAGCGTGAGTTTCGGCATGGTTTCAGCCAGTATTTCAGCGACTATGCGGCCTATATTACCGGTTGCTCCTACAATAGCCACATGAACATCTTTTAGCTTAGCCTGACTTAAGGCACGCTCGAGTGCATCTAAACTTAACGCTGCCGTAAGGGAATTACCACTAGTTATGCCAAAGTCATCTTCTATAAGCGCAGTTCCGTTATTCGTAGCTATAGAGCTGTAACCTGTTAAACCTAGTTGGCTTACACCTAAATTTTTGGCAATTTGGCTAGCTTTTTCTATTTGTTTGGCAACCTCTTTTATGCGGCCTGTGCGTAAAGCGTTCATGATTTGCTCAGCAGTTATAGGCACACCTATTAAGTACAAATCTACCGTTTCACCAGTACTTGAGCTAAAGCTTTGCTCATCTACCACAAAGGGGTCTAAGAGGCCTTCTAAATTATCGAGTAAGATTTTGCAGGCTTCATTACTAAGCGGCGCTAAGCTTGGGTCCCAACGCAGTAAGTCGCTGGGTTCCATAAAATGGGCTATGCAAGCAACCCGATACGTAGCAGGCACTGTCGTACGGTCTAGCTTTTTCACTTGGGGCGTTACCGGAAGACTTAAAGGCTCAGCTTGATTTTCAAAAAAGCTACGCACCAAAGCAAACGCATCTCCCCTTCTTAAAATCTCAGCCACTGCGCTTAAAGCCTCTATAAGTTTATGAATATCCGCATGACTAATAAACGCTGAAGGCTCGAGTCTTAAGGTACTAGCCGAAGATAAAGTGGGTGCTAAGCGAATCGCTTTGGCATTAAGTAAGTAACCACAAAATAAGTAACTAAGCAAATTCTGCACTGAACAAACTTTAATTAGGTTCGAGCTACTTTCTGTTTGAGGAATAAGCTCCAAACCAAGCATAAGCCCGCGGCCACGCACTTCTTTAAAAACATCAGGAAAAGCTTTTACAAGCTGCTCGAGTTGCGCTTTTAAATAAGCGCCCTGCTGCGCACACTGCTTATAAATAGCTTTTTCTTCAAGAAGCTCGAGTGTTTTGAGTGCAATAGCACTCGAGTAATCATCTTCTGCGAAGGTTGAGCTGTGCAAATAACCAAAGTCTTCTATATAGTTTTTTTTGTTTATAACTAAGGCAGCTATTTTGGCGAGTCCGCCGCCAAGGGCTTTTGAGAGTAAGTAATAATCTGCAACAACGCCACTTGCTTCTGATGCTAAAAAAGCACCTGTTCGACCCATACCTGACTGAATTTCATCAAAAATCAACGGCACCTTATGGTCTTGACTCAAACTACCTAAGGCTTGCAAAAAAGCTGTATCAAGTTCATAAATACCCCCTTCACCCTGAATAGGCTCAGCAAAGCAAGCAATCAGCTGCGACCAAGGCTTTTTAAGCAAAACAACACTACCGTCTCGCTTGAGTTCTACATCTATATAAGATGTTTGCATGTCAGCAAAACACTGCTGCAAAGCAGTTAAATCGTTACGCTTCACAAACTGAGTTTGAATACCCAAATTACCCCAAGGTGCACGAAACACCTCATTAAAGGTAAGTTTTAGCGCGCCGCTACTCTTACCATGAAAGGCACCCTCCAGTGCCAAAAAAAAGCTATCAGCCTCAAATAGTTGCTGGTTATACGCCAACAAAGAAAACTCGAGTTCATCTAAATTACTCAGCATAGGTGCGTTAAGCAGTGACTTAGCATCTTCAAAAAAAGAACTAGGAATGCTTAAGCCTTGCCGTTGTTTAATACGTAAACTCTTAATTGTTTTGGTGATTGACTCAAGAATAGTTTTAATACCTAATTGACGCTCGAGTGCCGCATGTTTTAAGGCTGCCTCTACGGCCTCTGCACCCGAATTGCTAAAGGTTGTTATAAACGCTTCACCCGTGCGCGCTTCAAACATAGTCGCAAGCTTTTCAGCACATAAACCTGCCTGAGAACGAATGCTTGCTTGTGCAGAAAAAGCTTGTTTTTGCGCCAAGACATTCATGGCAGTTCTTACAAGCTCAGCATGGTTATGCCCTAAGACATTCACACCATAACCACCCAAAAAATCAATCACCTGCTGCTCTTGCGTGCCTTTAAAATAATAAAGATAATCCCCTTGCGCCCGGTGAAAGACCTTATCTAAAGCAGCTGAGCTAAGTAAAGACTCGAGCTTAGGCTTTAAATAACGCCCGTAACTGCTTGTTTCTTGTGGGGCTGCACTGGCTATCATGCGGCTTGCTGAGCCGTTTTTTTAGACTCTCTAGCTTGGTAGTCTTGTTTTAGTTTGGTTCGTTGCAATTTGCCGCTGGTGGTTTTACTAATAGTGTTTTTGGCAACCACTTCAACTCTATAAGGAAGTACGCCTGTCTGCTTAGCAACATAGGCTTTGACTTTGTTGGCTAAAGCCAAATCCGTTATATCCGAACGCACTTTTTTGTCGCGTTCAAAAGCAATGTAAAGCTGCTCTGTCGCAGCCTCTTTACTGTACAAACCAAAAGCAATAACCTTATCTCTAGTAACGCCCTCAAGTTCAGTAGCTACTGCCTCAAAATCTGTTGGCACATAATTATGCCCCCGAATGATAATGAGTTCTTTTTTACGACCTGTAATAAACAACTGACCCTCTTTTAAAAAACCCATATCACCGGTATTAAGCAACCCACGCTGCAACACAAGCTTATTCTCCGCTGAGTTATTTAAGTAAACCTGCATAATAGAAGGGCTTTTTACCCAAATACTACCCACCCTATTTTCAGCTAAAGGCTGAGCTTTATCATCCAAAATAAAGATTTCTGTATGCATAACAGGCGAACCACAAGCCACCAAACTAAGACTATCCTGCAATGATTCAGGTTCATTCAGCTTCGCTTTACTTAAAGCTTTACGAGAGACCTCTAAAACCTGCATAGGTTGCCCATGAGGATGCATGGACACACAAAGCGTAGCTTCAGCTAAGCCATAAGATGGCGCAAACGCATCTCGACTAAACCCACAAGCTTTAAACTTAGCAGCAAAGTCATTTAGCGTAGCAATATCAACCTTTTCAGCACCACAAACCGCAGCACGCCAAGAAGACAAATCAAGCATCTCAAGTTGCGCCTCAGAAATTTTTTCTGTAGCTAAAGCAAATGCAAAGTTAGGTCCAGAAGATAAGGTTGCCTTAAAGTCAGAAATAGTTTTCAACCAAAAAATGGGACGACGCAAAAACTGATACGGTGTTAAGAGCACACAACCCTTAATCTGCCAGTACATGCTAGCCAACAAATAACCAACCAAGCCCATATCATGAAACAAAGGAAGCCACGTAACCGCCACATCACTTGGTCTAGCAGACAAACGATCACCAAACATATGAACATTCGCAAGCACATTCTGCTGAGACAACAAAACAGCTTTAGGCTCACCCGTAGAACCAGATGAAGCCTGAATCAGAGCATCATCAGAACCAGTAATAACGGGCTCAACAAACTCAGCCTGCACGCCAAAAACACACTCGAGCTTAATGACATCTAAACTTTGTTTATCAACCAGCTTTTCATCGGCCTCTAAACAAATAACAAAAGACGCATCTATTTGTTTGGCTAAAGCAAAAAAACTCTTGTTTGTCTCATCTGAACTACCCAAACGACTAAGCGGCGCTGTTATGCAAGGAACCGCAGCGCATAAAAACAAAGCGTAATAAACACATACAAATTCTTCTGAAACAGCTAAAGGTAACAAAACCCTGCTGCCTTTCTTTATTCCTTTAGCTTGTAATGCCCCAGCGACGCCTTTAGCTTGACTAAGTAAATCAGCGTAACTAAGGTTCTGAAAAGCATTATCTTTATAAAAACTGTAGCCATGCGTGGGTGCAACTTTGCTCGCGGCATAAAGGGCTTCAGGTAGCGTTGCAAATCGCGTTAACATAAGCTCTTAGTTTAGCGCATACTAAGCAGCTAGTTGAAATCAAGCAGCACCAAACGCCAGTTTTGCTTCTATTAAGTCAACAATATCTGCAACTGTCGTAAGGTTCGCCAGATCCTCATCAGCTATTTCAATGTCTAGCTCTGCTTCTAAATTCATAATAAGATCAACACTTGTAACAGAATCAAGACCATACTCAATAAGCCAAGCCTCTGCCTTAATCGCTTCAGCATCTAACTTAGCTAAACGAGCAATTTCTGTCTTAACACGCTCAAAAATAACAACATCCAAAACTAGAAAACCGCTTTCCTAACTGTCATGTGATCTAACAAATCTTTATTAAGTGTAACGCCAAGCCCTGCACCCTCAGGAATACTCTGAATACCATCTTTAGCATCAAGAAACTCAGTAATATCTTCTTCCCAATAGCGGCTTGCACTAGCAGTATCACCCGGCAAACTAAAGCCCTCAAGAGAACTAAGATGCAAATTATGCGCCCGACCAATACCAAGCTCAAGCATACCTCCACACCAGACAGGCGCGCCAAAACTCACGGCAACATCATGCACCCGACGAGACATGAGCAGACCCCTTACACGACCCAATTTTAAATTAATAACACGCCCAGAATCTAACTGAAGTGCCTTACGGCAATCTTCAGGCGAGTGAATAGACTCATCTAAACAAATCGGCGTTTTAAGCATAGCCTGCAACTTAGCATGATCAATCAAATCATCATAAGCTAAGGGCTGCTCAATATAATCAAGCCCCAACTCATCAAGCTCTTGAAACACTCGAGTGTCTGTCAAGCGGTAGGCACTGTTAGCATCTACTGTTAACGGCATGTCAGGTAGGGCTGCTCTTACTGCTTGCAAAGGTTTAATATCCCAACCGGGTTTTATTTTAAATTTAAGGCGTTTGTAGCCTTCTTCAGCATGTTTTTGTGCAATGGCTACAGTATCTTCAATGCTTTTTTGAATGCCTAAAGATGCCCCAACTGGGTGTTGGGTTCTGCTACCTCCAAGTAGCACCCATAGCGGTATGTTAGCGGCTTTTGCTTGGGCATCCCAGAGGGCTGTCTCAAGTGTAGCAACAGCCATGTTATGACCTCGAATTTTGCTGACATCATGCAGCATTTGCTGTGGCGTTGCATAATCTTTACCCATAACGATAGGTAAAATATGATTTTCAAGTGCATCCCAAACCGTTGAACAGGTTTCATAGCTATAGCCAGGTACATTGTTAGCCGTTCCTTCAGCGTAGGCTTCAATGCCTTCAGAACGTAAAATCAAAATTGTTTTGTGTAGTTCCTCCTCAACACCAAAACTGGTTTCAAAACGAAAACGTAATTTTGCTTTAACTTCTCTTAATTCAACCTGTTCTATTTTCATAAGAAACATTTTATCCTGATGCACCTCATAAAGATAGAGTTATGGCTTTCAGGAGGATGTAACCAAGCGTTTCGCTTTAGGTATTTTGCAAAGCCACAAGGAAATAACTTAAATTCTTTTTATCTTAAAATCACTGAGTCGTTATAAATTCAATTGTAAGCTCAACAGCTAAAGGGCCAGAGTTAATTATTAGAGCAAGATGCTTGGCTTCTGCTTCACCCAAAAGGCCTGTCAAAACAATATCGCTACTCACTTGCGTCATAATTTTTGGCGCACTCACAATGGTGCCATCAACAACAATGGCAAGGCGTTTACCTATGTTATCAGCCGTTAACTGTGCTAAAGCTCCTTGATAGTCTTCTTTGACTTTGAACTGAACTATTGTTGAACCAAGGTCATCTTTAGCTACGCTTGCATGCTCAAAAATGGTGTCAGAAAACAAGCTTTCCTCTAAATCCGATAAAGTCAAACCAGCTAGTTCTGATGAAGCCTCTTTAACAAATCTTAGTTGTACAAGTCCTTTTCGGCTTAATAAGTCAATAACGCTTAGTTCATCCTCAGCTATAAAGCCACTGACGGAAAAGCTAACAACGTCATCTGCTACTAGGTTTACATCAAGCTCAAAGTCACTTAAGCGTTTCTCAAGAACTGTTTGCATAGCTAGGGCATCTTCAACGGCAAGCGATTCGGCGCTAAGTCTAAGCTCTAAAGCTTGACCTGTATTTGGCACAGCGCTAACTACCTGTGGTTCAGGACCATCACAAAAGCCAAGAAAACTCAATAGAAAACTTATAACTATCAATATAACTGAGGGTGATTCTTCAATCATAAATAAAGTTTACGGTATTTAGAGGGATGTATTTGGTGAATATTCGTAACCTTCGGGTGCGGGCGGTAACACAAAATCTTCCATACGGTAATCTGCATGGTCAGGTAAATCTAAAACACTTATCATGCGATTAATCCAGCTCATAGCAAGACCATAACGCTGATTAACCGTACTATGGCTCTGAGCGGACTGAATACTAAAAACCCCTAATTTTGTGCCATTAATACGCATATTAGCTTGATTATCAAAGACAACATTTGGGCTTAAGGTCATCAGCCTTAAAGAACTCCGCACCTCTAAAGCCGTAATGACATTCGCAGGCACAACATCACTAATATCTTGCCTTGAACGATAAGTCGGAATCTGAAAACTCGAGCATGGGTCACCTTGGTCTAACGGGAAGGGCAAAGCTTGATTTAGTTCAGCGTAAGCATCTCTAATAAAGCTTTTGTGTTTAGACCAGAACTGCCAACAAATGGCGTCTAGGTAAATAAAATAATCAAAGGTGACATCTAGGTTATTCATGGCCAGCAGGGTTGCCCAGACAGTACCGTGAGAATGGGCAAGTAAAATAATTTTTGTAGGGTTGATATAGTCAGCAATCCAGTTTTCTTTAACTTCAGTTAGGTAAATTTGCGCATCTAAGTAGCCGAGTTCTTCTTGCTCGCTAATGGCACTATAGTGTGAGCTTACAAAAGACGAAACGTTTAGGTAAGCTACTTCTAAATCTTGCGATTCTAAGGTTTGAATAAGACTTTGAGCTGTTTCAACGTAGCCTGTTGCATCACCTGCAGTATCTAGGTAAGCCCAAGTATCTTTAGTACGGCAAAAAGGGCCACAATGCCCAGCAAAACCAATAATCACAACATCAGGCGCGTCACTTGGGCGTAAGTTTGCCTTTACTACTACGCTAGCTTCAAAACCAATTGAACGAGCAGCTTGAACAAAAACTATTGGGGTTATGTTTACATTAATAGGCTCAATCTCTTGTGACGATAAAGGCATGTTCACAAGATTAGGTCTAGGTTGCACGGTTGGTGTACAAGCCACCATAAGGCAAACAAGAATAAGAAAACGCCACATCAAGCACATAAACTAGCAAACAAAGATGTGAACTAGCTAAGCAGCTTTACTTACTTTCCTTATGCCGAGACTCGAGTACGTTCATGACTTGATTTAGGCTGAGTCCGCGTTCTTTTAGTAATACGGTCAGGTGAAATAAAAGGTCTGCGCTTTCGTTTAGAAGTTCATCATCTTTTTCTTGCAGTGCTGCAACAATGCTCTCCCCTGCTTCTTCAACGACTTTTTGAGCCACATAGCCTATGCCTTTGGTATGGAGTGTCGTTACATAAGAACCTTCAGGTAGGCGGTTTAGGCGGTCTGTAACAACCCGCTCTAAGAGTGCCATGGTTTCACCTAAAGATGAGTCTGCTAGTTCTGTTAGGTGGCGGTAAAAGCAGCTTCTTTCACCCGTGTGGCAAGCGGCACCTGTTTGCTTTACGCGATATAACAAAGCGTCTTCATCGCAGTCAAAGCGTACTTCTTGTATGTCTTGGTAGTGTCCGCTGGTGGCACCTTTATGCCAGAGTTCTTGCCGTGAGCGGCTCCAGTAGTGTGCCTGCTTGGTTTCTAAAGTTCGTCTTACTGCCTCTTGGTTAGCGTAAGCAAACATCAGTACTTCGCCACTTTCGGCATCTTGGCAAATCACAGGAATTAATCCTGAATCATCAAAGCTTAGGTGAGTTAAATCAGTCATTACGTTAGTTTAACGCCTTAACTAGAATTAGTAAGCTAGTTACATTCAAAAGCAGCTTTTTCTTGCATAGTTAAGAGATACTTCAGTCAAAGACTAGATTGAAATAACCTCTCAATGAAATTCATTAACAAAACATAGTTCAAGAGACATAAAATGACAATTCCACTCCTAAATCAAACGCTAACCTTAAAACCTGTTGACAGGCTCAATTTTCAGTGGATGCTTCAAAAACTCAATGAAGGCCGACCCGGCTTTGGCTTTTTTAAATGTGAGCTAGATAATGAACTCGTTTATGTTTTCTCAAGACACCAACACTACCTAAACAAACGCTGGCCCTGCTTATTTATAATGGGCAAAGGCTGGCAAAAACCCATCATCTTACACGACCCCAAAGACTGGCTCGAGTGTTACGAGTATTTACTTGAGCTAGATGCGCGTTTAGCTAATGAAGCTACTACTAATCAGACTGCGTTCATTCGTTAAGTTTATCTCGTTAAAACAGATAGCAGTTCGATATGGTGCGTGTGCGGGTAAAAATCAAAGCCTTCATAGCGACTCAAAGTCCAACCCTGTTCTACAAAGTCAGCAATATCTCGTGCCCATGTGGCTACGTCACAAGAGACATAAATAAGCATAGGGCTAGATGACGCGCTAATGAGTGAGCGTACTTCTTTATTCAGGCCAGACCTTGGCGGGTCAACCGTTATTAAATCAAGCTGTTCAGGTAGGTCTAAATTTCTTGCATCTGCCTTTATAAAGTGAATGTTATTTAGCCCTAAACGCTCAGTATCTGCCTTGCCTCTCATTATGCTGCTACCATCTATTTCTAAAGCACTAAGTTGCTCAAATTTGCTGGCAAGATGCATGGCGATGAGCCCACTACCTGCGTAAAGATCAAGGGCTTGTTTACCACTAGGTGCTAAATCACGAAGTCTTTCATAAAGCTTAGTAGCTGCACTTGGGTTAGGTTGCGCAAAGCTTGTTGCGCTAACTGTTACGTCAAACTCACCATATGCCTGACGAATGGTCTTGTCGCCCGTGAGTTTTTCGCTACCTTGCCGAAACCGCCCCCTTGCGTCAAACTGCGCATAATTGACACCCTTAACACCGTCAGCAACAAGCTTATGAGCAAAATCAAGATAATTGCGCGCAGATGCTGAGGCAATAAGTGAAATAAGAACTTCACCCGCATCATTACCTCGAAATACAACTTCCCTCAAGCCTTTAGGCGTAGTTTGTAACAAGAATCTCTGCCAAGCTTGCTTAATAGCATCATTTGCAACAGGGTCATTTTCAAGCGTAATGACCTCATGGCTTTCAGGTAAACGATAGCCTAAACCCTGCCGAGTCACGACAGGCTGAATGCTGCTTCGGTAATCCCAAACGAACGGGGCTGCATGCAGTTCAGGTACAAGAAACTCTTGCTTTAAACTACGCGACAAGGCATCTTTAATCACTTCTCGCTTAAGCTCGAGTTGGTAGCTGTAGTTTATGTGACTGTAGTTTAGTCCGGGGTGAAGTTGTGGTTTTTGGCGATTGTCAGAGGCTTCTAGGACTTTAGTTACTTGGCCTTGTAGTACGCCTTTTGTTTTTGTGAGTTGTGCCAAAACGAGTTCTTGAGGTAAGCCTCCGGTTAAAAGGGCAATCTGCCCGTTATCTAATCTGGCTATGCTTTTTGCATTGTGAATCATGCGTTCTACACGAAGTTCAACTAAAGACGTTTGTGCCACAAGGTAGTTTACCTAATGGAGGTTTTTTTTCATGTCAAGGCAGCGCTACTTTGTTATGTGATCCTTTATTGGCTAGTATTTAATGCTTATCTAGTTGTCTATGGCATCTACTCACGCCCCTTTGCCTTATAGCTTGTTATAATGACTTTTATGAAGCGCTCTTTACAAGAAATTGTCGAACTCGTTATTTTTGCCCTTATCGCTCTTGTTGTAGGCACAGGCCTTTTATGGGTCTTTGGTTGGTTACTCGGCCTTGTGGGTATCATCTTTAAATTTATTGCGGGCCTCATTTGGATTGTCCTGCGCTACATCTTGCCAGTAGCTATTGTGGCAGGCGTTATTTTCTTTCTTATTAGATTCGCTACAAACCGCAGTAAAAAACCAGCTGAAGTTGCTAGCGCAGCTACTGTAACTATAGACGCTGAAAGCGCAGACGCTGCCGAAAAAGTTGAAGATGCAGCTGAAACTGTTGTTGAAAAAGCCGAAGATGCCAAAGAGGCAGTAGCAGAAACAGCAGAAGAAGTTAAAGACGCTGCAGTTGAAAAAGCCGAAGAGGTTAAAGACGCGGTAACTGAAACAGCAGAAGATGTCAAAGACGCTACGGCTGAAAAAGTTGAGGAAATCAAAGATGCAGCAGCAAAAACAACAGAAGAAGCTAAAGATGCTGTAGCTGAAAACGTCGAAGATGTAAAAGACAGCTTAGACTCAAGTGAAAGTGACGATACAAAAAAAGAATAAGCCGTACACTACGGTCATGAACCGTAACACTTTCAAACTAGGATGCCTTTATGCAGGCATCCTAGTTTTTTTTATCAGCCTAGCAACCGCCTCAGCACCCCTAAGAGACATAAGAACACACTCGAGTGTCTTGGTAAACACGACAAATGAGCAGGTTTTGGTTGGTGCTGATCTTTACTATGAGAATTGTTCGGTTTGCCATGGGGATAGGGCGATGGGTTTAGAAGAGGCAAGGTTAGTCTTTCCTGAAGATCATCAGTACTGTGAGCGTTGCCATAGAGCAAATAACCCTTCTACCATGCCGCTTGAATTTATGAATCACCGTAACGCTTTTAATATAGGTAATGCTCCTGCACTTAATGACCGTGAAGCCTTAAAAAAGTGGGGTTCAGCCCTTGGTTTGTATGCGTATATGTCAGCTACTATGCCACGACCTTTTCCTAGTAGCTTAGAAGAAGATGAGTATTTAGCTATAACTAGTTTTTTGCTTTCTGCAAATGGTTGGTCTTTAAATGAAGAAAGGCTGAGTTTAGACTCAGCCTCGCAATTTTCACTTCAGTAAGGTCTATTGTGAACGCACATCCGCTGCATCACGGTAGGCGTCGCCAAGTAAATTCCAAGCTAAGCCAAATAAAATGAGTGCTAAACCCGGCCAGAAAGACACGTACCAATAAGCAAAGCGATTTTCAGCGTTACCTTGAACGTAGCCTCTTGCAAAGTTAATCATTTGCCCCCAGTCAGCGTAACTCACTTCTGCGCCTAAACCTAAAAATGCAAGACCAGCGACAGTAAGTACAACCGCGCCAATATCAAGACTAGCTATAATAACGAGGGAAGCAATACTGTTTGGTAAAACATGCTTGAAGAAGACACGTCTGTCCGGCGCACCCAAGGCCCTTGCGCTATCCACATAGTCAAGTTGCCGTACTCTCAATATGTCGCCACGCAAGATGCGGGCATAACCCACCCACCCAACAATCGCCAAGGCAACCATGACATTGGTTAGACCTTTACCTAAAATCGTTACAAAGACCATAGCCAAAATAAGATTAGGAAAGGCGTATATGGTGTCAGCAATACGCATAAGTACATTGTCAACCCAGCCGCCAAAGAAGCCAGCTGCGCCACCAATTAAGATACCTAAAGCCAAACTAATGCTGGTCAACAAAATACCAACGTAAAAAGCGTTTCTTGTACCCCAAACAATACCGTAAAAGATATCGTAACCACCCGGCGCTATGCCCATAGGGTTTTGCGCAGTAGGCGGTTCAGGTAAAGGCGAAAAGCTAATACGAGGCGTTGTAAAGCAACTGTAAGGGGGCGCAAGCATAAGACGCCAAAAATACGGTTGCGCAGGGTTTCTAAGGAGCGCGGTAATATCTTCTCTAGGTAAACGCTCGAGTGCAAAGAATGAGAAGTTGGGTAGATTGGTATTTCTATACCAATTCCAGTTGGATGAATCTACTGGAAAAGCAAGGTCACGAGCACAGGTATGACCACGGTAACGTTCTGAGATTTGTGGTGCCGTAATGACAGGTGCAAAAAAACCAATCAGCATAAAAATAGTAAGTAGCGTGAGACCAATCACAGAAAGAGGGTTACGCATAAAGCGTTTAAATGCTTTAGATTGAAACCATTTTTCATCTGATGCTAGGTTTGTAGGTACTTGGCTCATTAGTCGTACCTTATTCTCGGGTCAACAACTGCGTAGAGTATGTCTACCAGTAAGTTAGCAATCACAATAATAACTGCTGTGAAAATAGCAAAACCTAATAAAGCTGGAACATCAAACTGTAAGGTTGATGTTGCTGCCCAACGCCCTAAACCTTCAATAGCAAAGATAGTTTCTACAAATAGTGTGCCGTTAAGCAAGCCTGCAAAGGTAAACCCTGACAAGGTAACAATGGGTATGAGGGCATTACGCCTAGCATGTTTTAAATTAACACTGTTTGCACTTAAGCCTTTAGCTCTAGCGGTTCTAACATAGTCTTGTGACAGTGCATCTAAAAGAGACGAGCGCATAACACGTATATATTGAGCGCAAATAACTACCACTAAAGAAGTAACAGGTAAAACCAAGTGCACAATTGCGTCCCACCATAAATCCCAACGCCAATTTAAAATAGCATCTAAGGTCATAAAACCTGTGGGTGTTCTGATTTCCCCTCGAGCAATCTCAATAATATATTCACTCGACACCCGACCTATACCAAACAGGCCGTAGCCTCCATAAAAAATAACAAGCAACCATATAGCAAGTACAAAGGTAGGCAAAGACCAACCAATAATCGAGGCAACCCGAATAATTTGATCCCAAATACCATCTTTGTTTAGTGCCGCTCGAGTCCCCATCCAAATACCAAATAATATGATGGGAAATACTGAGTAAAAGGCAAGTTCTGCACTGACAGGCAAGCGTTCTTGTATGGTTTGCAATACAGGGCGGCTTGATGTTCTAGAAAAACCAAGGTTTCCACTTAAGGCTTCTCTTAACCATATGCCATATTGAACATGGAAGGGCTGGTCAAGGCCATAGGCAACAATAATTCGATCTAGATTTTGGAGTTGCTGCTCACTACGAATAAAAGATACTGCGCGTTGTTCTGGAGATAAAAATTGTAGCAAGCCAACAATAATAATAGATACCGCAAACAAAACAAACGGTAGGGTAATAAGTCGTCTTACAATAAATGAAAACATTAAATAGGCGTAACCTTTGTTAAAAAATTAAGGGGAGCAAATTGCTCCCCTTAATAAATAACGTTAAGGTTTACTTAGAAATATCTTTCCAGAGGAAAGCGTGACTAAGCATTGGATTGTTGTAAACGCCTTCTATGTTATCGGCAACAACCATATAAGGTGTTGATTGAGGTAGCAAAATGAAAGGTGCTAACTCATAAGCGCGGTTTGCAACATCACTATAAGCAACTTCACGAATAGTTGCATCTAGTTCTGTACGAGCTAAATCAACTGAAGCGTCAATTGAAGCGTCAGAGAAACCGTACTGTCCACCGTAGTAACCGTCGGTATGGTAGAAGGTGTGAATGTAGTTATCAGGATCAGCGTAATCTGGAATCCAGCCAATAAGACTTACAGGTAACTTACCTGCACGACGGTCAGCTAAAAAGTCAGGCCACTGAATATCGCGAATATTGACTCTGAAGTTAGGGTTAATATCTTCAATATTAGCAGCAAGAATTTCTGCAATAGCTTGACGTGTGTTGTTACCCGTGTTGTAAGAAATAGTTAATTCAAAGCCTACATCACAAAGGGTACCGTCGAAAGCTGCGCAGAAGAACTCTTCAGCTTTTTCTGGGTCATAAGTGTAGGTTGGTACTGTCTCATCATAACCAAGATATGCAGGTGGCAATGCCATAGTAATGGTGTTACCGAAACCTAAGAAAACTTGGTCAATGAACTCTTGTGAGTCAAAGCTGTAACTAAACGCTTTACGAACGTTAATGTCACTAAAGAAATCAGCAGGAATACCATTACCGTCAAGTTGACCTGAACCAACATTTACTTCGTTATCTTCAACAATAAGGGCTTGATTTAAGTGAGCAGCGCTTACAGCAACACTTGACCAGTTAGGGTCTTCTAAAACGCTCACGCCATCCATGCCACGCACTTGTGCTTCTAGAGGTGCACGTGAAACTGAAATACGGTCAGCATCACCATTTGCAAGGGCTAAGATACGTGAATCTTCTTCGTCAACACCTTGGAAAAGAACGGTTTTAATGGCTGGTGCTTCGCCCCAGTAAGCATCAAAACGCTCTGCAACAATACCTGTAGCACCATCCCACTCAACAAGTGAGTAAGCGCCTGTACCACTCATATTGGTGTGTAAGTAACCTTCGCGAGGGTCAACGCCAACCCAGTCACGCCAAGTTGCTTCCGTACCGTCCCACTCGCCACCAGCAATAGCAAATTGGCTATCAATAATGCTTGCGTTTGCAGCAATTAACTTACCAAAAAACGCAGGGTCAACACCGGCTGTAGTGTACTGAACAGTGTAGTCATCTAAACACTCAACAGAACTGTCAATAAGTTCCCAAGTAATTGACTCATCATCATTAGCATTTGAGCCTGTGCCTAAAAGGCCTTCAGCTAAAAACCAAATACCTGATGAAGGGTCGTTCATAACAAGGTTACGCTCCATGCTGTACTCAACATCAGCACAAGTAAAAGCATTACCACTATGGAAGCTAACCCCTTCACGCAATGTGTAGGTATAGACTCTACTATCATCAGAAACCGTATAACTAGTAGCTAAGGTTGGTTCGTACTCAGTGATTGAGTCACCAGCATAGCTGTAAAGTGTTTCATAAACATTTTCAATGACTGACCAAGAAGAGGTATCGTACGAACCTTCTGGGTCAAGTGTGTCAATAGCACCAAAGGTGACAAAGACATAGGTATCAGCGGGTGTTTCTGCCAGAGCAATAGTGCCTAAAAGCAGTAACGCCATAAGGGATGAGAAAATCTTCTTCATGTTCCTCCTTTAAATTCGAACCCAACTTGTACTCCTTAATTACGTTTTTTAAGGAATACTGAGTGTGTAGGTACACTCTTTAGGTTTAAGGCATTTTACCAGACCCTATATAAAAGTAAACCCCCCTACTAACGAAATAGGTTCATCATTAGAGAACAAAGAGCTCATAAAGACCAAAAAACAAGCTAACTGTAAAGCTCTTCACTCAATAAGACCGAAAAAAAGCTCGAGTTCTTATA
>CAYGTA010000017.1:18627-22912 GCA_964352605.1 uncultured bacterium
TTATAACTAAGCTGACTGACTTGATCATTCCGACCTAAGACAATAAACTCAGACCCCCTCAGTCTTTATGTTCTGATTAAATCAGTTTAGTATTTGTTTGGCGCTTTGCATCTTGGTAACTGGTTTATGGGGTTAAGGCTAAGGTAAAGTTATGGTTATGCGTTATTTACGCCTTGTCTATTTTTTTCTTTCTTGTTTACTGTTAACGAGTTGTTTGGCTCGGCGTGATTCTTTAGCTCCTGTTATTACTATTTATGATCCGCCTAGTGGCGCAACCCAGGGTTTAGAGCAGCCTATTGTGAGTGGCTATGCTCTTGATGATAATGGCATTTTGTCTGTTAAGGTAAATAATACTGATTTGCTTGAAACAACTGTCTTTCAAAATCAAAAGGGTAAGAAGCTCGTGCAATTTTTCTTTCAAATTCAGCGTCAAAGTGGTGAGTTTGTCGCAACCTTAACCGCTGAAGATACTAATGGAAATGTAACAACGCTGCCTTATACCCTTAAGATTGATACTGAGAATCCTACCGTTGAGTTAAGCGCTGAGCGCTTGAGTGATAGCCGTTTGCGTATTTCTGGTGTTGCTCGAGATAATGATGCGGTAAATATTATTACGGTTGAGGGTAATCCTGTACCTTTTTTGGCTTCGCCTGAGCAAACCTTTAATGTTGATGTAACTGCCTCGAGCACAGTAACCGTTGTTGTTGAAGATCGGGCAGGTAACAGTATTAGTCAGTCAGTAAGCCCTTGAACTTGACTTGCTGTTGTTATACTTAGTGTCATGAGTGACGTTATACAAATTGATATTCTAGAAGCAAAAAAACGTATTGAAGCAGGCGCTATGCTCGTTGATGTCCGCGAGGCAAACGAGTACGAGGAGAGTCATATTCCTGGTAGTCATTTTCTTGCCTTATCTGAGTTTGCAGATACCTATGCGTCTTTACCTAAAGATAAACCCTTAATTATGCAATGCCGTAGTGGCGCTCGGAGTAACCGTGCTGCTGAATTTTTGTTAGCTAATGGCTATGAAGATGTTGTAAACATGGCAGGTGGCATACTTGCTTGGGCAGAAGCAGGGTTAGATACTGAGTGAGTCGCTGCTTCAGGTAAATTTGCTCTAATATGCAACTCTAAAAACGCATTTACAATATTCGGGTCAAACTGTTTACCTGCTTGCCTTTTTATTTCTAAAACCGCTTGCTCTTCAGTCATAGCTTTACGGTGTAATCTGTCATGCGTCATAGCGTCATAGGCATCTGCCACAGCTAAAATACGCCCCTCAATAGGAATTTCTTCACCTTTTAAACCTTGAGGATAGCCTGTGCCGTCCCAGTGTTCATGGTGGCTCAAAGCAATAACCTCTGCCATTTGAATAAGGGGTGATTCGCTACCTGAAAGTAAGTTAGCACCAAAACTAGTGTGTTCCTTAATGACTTCATATTCAGCTGGGCTTAGCCTACCTGATTTAAGTAAGATACCGTCAGGTGTAGCAATTTTACCTACATCATGTAATCTGGCTGCTCTAAGCATAAGTTTAGATTGTGCTTTGCTAAGCCCAATAGCTTCAGCAATCAAGGATGCTGTCTGAGCAACACGCCAGACATGCTCACCCGTATCATCATCTCTATGTTCAGCTGCTTTAGCTAAGCGCACAAGCATTTCAATTTGAGAACTCTCAAACTGACGGGTTTTGGTTTCAAGTTGATAGTTTAACGAAGCTTTGGCTGCCTCAAGCTCACGATGCATTTCGCGGGTTTCAAGTAAATTTCTGACCCGCAATAAGACTTCCACTGAATCAAAAGGCTTTGCAAGAAAATCTTTTGCACCCATGGTGAGGGCACGTCTTTTAACCTCAGCACGATTATCTGCTGTAAGAATAAGCACAGGTAAATAGGTTTTAGGCTCGAGTTGGTCATTTATCCAGTCGAGTAGTTCTAGACCGTTGATGTCTGGCATGTGTAAATCTAGCAAGACAATGTCTGGCTCTAAGACTTTGAAATGCTTCATGACTTCTTTGCCATCGTGGTAGGTATAAACTCGTTTGTAGCCTGCTTTGGAGAGCACGTTGCGTAAGATGGTGGTATTGGCTGGTTTGTCATCGACAACGAGAATCGTTCTGAGTTGCAGGTTCATACTTTTATTTAAGCATGCTCACCTTATTGAAGTAGTGATGTTTTTGGCAGCTTATTTACCGCAGTCATCAGTGCTTGCTTTGCAAGTATTAAATGAATAGCGAAACCTTGTTCAAGATTTCCCAAGCATGCATCCCCCTTAATCAAAATAAGGTCTAGCTTAAAGAATTTTCTCTTGTCTCTGAATGACAGTTAAAAGGGCACCTTAAAGTATTGTATGCTTTGTTGCAGCTAAATTTACGAGACTTTAGCTAAGTCAAAGTCAGGAATAGCTGAACTAGGAAACTGTTTTTTGAGTTCCTGTAAGAAAATACGAATTACCGGTACCTTAAGCATACTGGGTAAAACAGCCAACGCAATAATACGCTCGAGTGGTTCATTCATATTAAGTATTTTGGTGTTGGGTGGTAGTTCATCTATGGCTAATTCAGGTAATACACTCATGCCTAGGTTTTGTGAAATCATTCTTAAGATGGTGGAGTCTTCTTTAACATAATAATTTGCTTTGCTTATAAAATCTCCGTCAGGGATTTTTTGACGAATGATTTCATGACAAAAAATGCAAGATGGCACAATAAAATTTTCTTGTTTTATGTCTTGCCAGTTTACAACTGTTCGTGGGTCATCGGCGGGCACAATGGCTTTATAGCTATCTCGAATAACTTCAAAGAACATAAGATCTGCAGGCGCTTCATTATTATTTGGCGGATTTTCAATAAAAGCCAGATCAGCCATTCGGTCTCTTAAAATTTGCTCTTTACTACGACTCTGACCATCAAAATCTTCAACTTCAAGAAGCTGAATTTGAATATGAGGATAGTTTTTTTGCACGCTTGCCATAACAGGAGGCAGTAATTTACCTGCCGCACTCCTAAAGGTAGCAACTTTCAAAATACCCGCCAGCCTGCCTTTAGCAGCCGTTGCTTGTTGCTTTATGGCATTACGGTGCTGCAACATAGCTCGAGCTTGAATAGCAACCTGCTTACCAAACTCAGTACTTCTTGCCCCAAAACGCCCTCGCTCTAACAATCTAGACTCGAGTTCTTTTTCTAGTTCTGCTATGGCGTAACTTATGGCTGCTTGTGAGAGGTTTAGTTGTAGGGCTGCTTCTGAGAAGCTTTGTTTTTCAGCTACGGCTAAAAAAGCCTCAAGTTGGGATAGTTTCATGGCTTACCTAGCCTTAGTGGTTTGCTTTTTGCATGTTTTACTCTTTGCTGTCTTCTTGCGTTTTACCCCTGCTTATCTCTTAAGTGTATCGTTAGACCTGCAAGGTTTCCATAAGTATACCTTATAGATTGCGTATTTCTGTTTTGAAATACTTATACCAAAGGCCTATAAGCAGCTTACTATAAGTAAATTTTATATAACCCCTTCAACCTATCTATAAGTATTTTTGATTCTTCTTAATAGCCCACCTAAGCTAGGTTCAACGCGACTACATAAAGGAGACGCAAAATGCTAAAAACCCTAAACTCCCCTATACGCCCTGCACCCAGAATGCCAAATGCCCTCCCTTTACTCATGGGATTTATTGGACTTCTGCTTGTCATAACAGCTTTCACCCAAACCCCAAACACAACACAAGCACAAACAGCTAACAATTTTGCACTAAGCGCAACAGGGGCACTCACCCTTAACTTAGATCAAGCTGAAATCAGCTGCACACGCCAAACCCTCAACTTTACGGTAAGCTCAAGTTCACTAGCAGGCTACAGCCTTAACTTCACAAGCCTAAGCCAACTACAAGAACTCGAGCAAACCAGTATTCTTAGTTTAAACAGTACCAACCGCCTCAGCTTTAACCTGATAGACAAAAACCAAAACAGCTACCGTAGCTTTACTGCTACCCAAGGTGAACTCAAACTAGACCAAAACACCGGTATTCTGAGCGCAAAGCTACAAGACAACTCGAGTGAGCAGTTATTTATTAATGCTCAATGGACTTGCCCTAAAGCCTAATACTAAACCTGAAGTACAAAGGTTAACTCTGACCTAAGTGACTAAGCTTTGACCCGCTCGGCCTTATAGCCTTTTGCAATTAAAACGCTTGCAAGCGTTTTAATTGCCGAACTAGCTGAGTAAAAACAGATGGGCTAAGTCAATGCTGTGTTATGCCAAGTCGCTGTGTTATACCAAGTCCGATAATACGCTTA
>CAYGTA010000018.1:0-17616 GCA_964352605.1 uncultured bacterium
ATATAGCAGCTTTCAAGTAAAACACACCATCAACCTAGTACATCTGTTTTTACTCACCTAGTTCGGCATTTAAAACGCTTGCATTGTTTTAAATGCAAAAGGCTATAGATTAAGCTTAATCAGCACCCAAAGCTGGCTCTTGACCAGACTCGAGCCTTAGGGCAGCTAGGGCGGCATTTTCTACGAAGTTTAGTTCTTGTTCGCTTACAGTGTCGCCTTCTGCTTCTGGGTTGGGGGCAACTTTTAAGAAGTTTAGTTTGGCGCTTGCCCAGTTAGCAAGTAAGTCTTTGGCTTTAGGGCTTTCAGTTAGGTTGGCGTGGCGTTCAACCATGGTGTGTAAGAGTTCTTCGTCTAGATCGTTACTTAATCTGTTAACAGTGACCATGTCTTTATTAAGTCGATTTTCGAAATTCTTAAACTCGTCATAAATGTAGGCTATTCCGCCACTCATGCCTGCACCAAAGTTCCGCCCAGTTTCTCCAAGTACAACCACAACGCCACCGGTCATGTATTCACAGCCATGATCGCCACAGCCTTCTACGACAGCTTTTGCACCTGAATTTCTTACACATAAGCGTTCGCCTGCACTGCCTGCTGCGTATAAGCTGCCACCTGTCGCGCCGTACATTACGGTGTTACCTATAATGGTGTTTTCTTTTGCTATTAGGTCAGATAGAACTTCTGGCTTTATCACGATTTCCCCACCGTACATACCTTTACCCACATAATCTTGGGCTTCTCCTTCTAAGGTAAGGCGTGTGCCACGGTTATTAAAAATACCAAAACTTTGACCTGCTGTACCTTTAAAGTTTAAATGGATGGTATTGGCAGGCAGTCCTGCTGCGCCGTGTTCTCGGGCTATTTCGCCAGCTAGACGTGCGCCTAATGACCTTTCTCTATTGCTAATGCTGTAAGTCATAGTGTGGCGTTGACTTGTTTCAATTGCGTATTTGGCATCTAACCAAATATCTTCATCTAAAGGGGCATCGTTTGGTCTTTCGTTGCGTGCTTGCTGAGAACGGCGTGCTTTGCGTTTTTCTGGATCTGGGTCGAGCAATATGCTACTTAAGTCAAGCTGCCCAGTTTTAGGTAGCTGAACTTCACGCTCAGAAAGTAAGTCAACACGCCCAATAATGTCGTCTAAGCGCTTAAAGCCCATTTCTGCCAAAATCATACGGACTTGTTGTGCAACATAAACCATAAAATTAACAACATGTTCTGGCTTACCAGGATATTTCTTTCGTAAATCTTCTCTTTGGGTTGCCACACCAACAGGGCAGCTATTAAGGTGACACTGGCGAATCATCGCGCAACCAGCAGCAACCAACGCCGTCGTACCAAAACCAAATTCTTCGGCGCCAAGTAAAGCACCCATAATGACATCTCGACCTGTTTTCAAGCCACCGTCTACTCTTAGTGTCACACGACCACGCATATCATTAGCAACTAGGTTTTGTTGTGTTTCTGCTAAGCCCAGTTCCCACGGAATACCCGCATGTTTAATGGATGATAAAGGAGATGCACCAGTCCCGCCATCATTACCTGAAATTTGAATATTATCAGCGTAGCCTTTAGCTACACCCGTAGCAATCGTACCTACACCCGACGTAGCGACCAGCTTTACGCCCACTCGAGCCTCTTTATTAACACGTTTTAGGTCATAAATAAGCTGAGCTAAATCTTCAATCGAGTAGATATCATGATGCGGTGGGGGTGAAATGAGGGTTACACCTGGTACTGAGTGACGAATTCGGGCAATCTCTTCACTGACTTTGAAGCCAGGAATCTGACCCCCTTCACCAGGTTTTGCGCCTTGAGCCATTTTTATTTCTAGTTCACGGGCAGATACCAAGTATTCTGGGGTAACACCAAAGCGTCCTGAGGCGACTTGCTTAATTGCGCTATTGCCTAAATCACCTTTATGTGGGTGCCAGTCAGCGTAACTTGCATCTGGCTGATCTTCTTCGTAGCGTTTAAAGCGTACAGGGTCTTCGCCACCTTCACCCGAATTACTTTTAGCGCCAAGGCGATTCATAGCGATTGCTAAGGTTTCGTGTGCCTCCCGTGAGACTGAGCCATGGCTCATAGCTTGTGTGGTAAAGCGAGTAACAATGGCTTCAACAGGCTCAACATCTTCAAGAAGTAAAGATTTATCAGCCTTTTTGTATTGCAGTAAATCGCGTAGTGAGGCAATTTGTTCTCGATTTACAAGCTGACTATAATCTTCAAACGCTTCAAAACTCTCAGTTCTAACAGCTTTATGTAAAGCTTTAAAAACAAGAGGGTTTAAAGCGTGGTGTTCCCCTGCCTTTCTAAAGCGGTAAATACCTCTATCTTGCAATTTTTTATCTTCACCGTAAGCTTCTGCGTGAAAGCGTAATTGATCAATAGCAATGCTTATTAAATTCGCGCCACCCAAACGTGCTGGTGTACCTGTAAAGTAAGATTCAATGACTTCTTTATCAATACCAATAGCCTCAAAAATTTGAGCACCACGATAACTTGATAAGGCAGAAATACCCATTTTAGACATGATTTTAAGCAAGCCTTTTTCAACACCTTTAATATAGTTCTTTACAGCAAGCTCTGGCGCAACTAAATCTTGTCTTCTTGAAGCCCCAATCACATGACGAGCAGTAGCAAAGGCAAGGTAAGGATGAATTAAGGCAGCACCATAACCAATAAGACAAGCATAATGATGATCTTCGCGAGGCTCACCTGTTTCAAGCACAATAGCCGTACGGGTACGCTTACCCACCCTCAATAATCTATGATGCACAGCAGCGGTTGCCAAAAGCATAGGAATAGGAGCATACTCGAGCCCTACATCTCTATCACTAATAATAATGATGCCTGCACCTTCGCTAGCTGAGGCTTCTGCGTCGTTACAGAGTTGTGTGAGTGCTGCTTCTAAACCTTCTGGACCGTTGTCTACCGCAAAGCGCGCGGTGTGTTGAGCTACTTTAAAGTGATCTTGTTGTCTTAACCAAGCTAATTCTGCTTCATTGATTAAGGGTGACTTAAACTGCATAATCGCAGCGTCACGTTCATTTTCGTTAAGTATGCTGCCACGCGGGCCAACATCTGTTTCAAGTGACATGACAAGACGTTCACGTAGTGGGTCAATAGGTGGATTGGTAACTTGGGCAAACCGTTGTTTGAAGTAACGGTAGAGTTGTTGTGGTAATTCAGATAGTACAGCTAAAGGTGTATCATCTCCCATTGATCCTATGGGAACTTGACCGTCAAAAGCCATGGGTTCAAAAATACGATCATAATCTTCTGAACTGTAGCCAAAGGTTTTTTGACTTCTTCTTAAAGCAACTTCATCCCATTCTCTAGTGGCTAGTTCATCTTGCGGTACTTCTTTAGCTATAACAAAACAATTTTCAATCCACTCACGGTAAGGGCGACGGTTAGCGTAACGTGCTTTTATTTCATCATTCTTTAAAAGTTGCTGAGCTTCAGTATCAACCGCAATCATAGTGCCCGGGCCAAGGCGGCCTTTTTCTATAATCTCCTCATCTAATAAAGGCACCATACCTGCTTCTGAACCCACAACGACTGTGCCTTCTCGACTTATCCAGTAGCGTTGCGGGCGCAAGCCATTACGGTCTAAAGCAGCGACAGCATAACGACCATCTGACAAAGCAATAGCCGCAGGGCCATCCCATGGTTCCATAAGCGTGCCGTGGTACTCGTAAAAGCCTCGCAAATCAGGGTCAATGTTTGATTCTTCGTAAGCTTCAGGAATAAGCATCATCATGGCGTGAAGCGGGTCACGGCCTGACATAACAAGAAGTTCTAAAGCGTTATCAAGTGCAGATGAATCGCTACCACGAGGTTCAATAATCGGTAGCAGATCATTAATGTCTTTACCCCAAACCTCACTTTTTAGTACATATTCACGAGCACGCATAAAATTAACATTACCTTGCAAGGTATTAATTTCACCGTTATGCGCCAAAAAACGAAACGGCTGTGCAAGTGACCACCGCGGAACAGTGTTAGTACTGTAGCGCTGGTGAAACACCGAAATAGCCGTAGTGTAGTCAGGGTCAGCCAAATCAGGATAAAACCGCTGCAATTGGTTAGGCACCATAAGGCCTTTGTAAACTGTGGTTCGGCTAGAAAAAGCAGGAATATAAAATGAACCTAAATTTGCCTCGCGCAAAGCTCTTTCAATACGTTTACGCGTTAAATAAAGGAGTCGCTCAAAATCATCATCTATTAAGCCTGCAGGTCGTTTAACAAAAAGCTGACGCAAGACAGGTAAACGCTTTCTTGCCTGCTCACCAAGTACGTTGCCATTTACAGGCACATCTCGCCACAGTAAATGAATCAAGTCGCTACTTTCAAGTTGCTTATCTATAAGTGCGTACATGGCTTCGTAATCAGCAGAATTTTCGATGAAGAAAACCCCAACGCCAAGATCACGTTCATTTTCAAGCTCAATGCCTTGTTCAGAAAGAATACGCAAAAAAAGCTTATGTGGTAACTGCGTTTGAACCCCTGCCCCATCCCCCGTTAAGCCATCCGCACTCACCGCACCCCTATGCTCCAAATTACAAAGTGCCGTAATGGCATGCTCGAGTGTCTTGTGTGTTTTTCTACCATGGATGTCAGCAACAAAGCCAACACCACAAGCGTCTCGCACATTTGGCCAAGCTAGGGTTTGGAAGTCGGAGTAGATGTTCTTCATGCAGGTTTTCCCTTTCTTTTTGTTAAACCATTTCAGAATAAAAAGCTCATATTAATTCGTTAGTTTTGTTAGTTACACTGCCTAAATTTAATTTTGCGAACATAGCTTAAAACTCAAAGTAGCTTTTGCTACTTGAATATTAAGCTCGCGAATCACGTTCTTTGGGAAGTAAGTTTAGGTCTACCTCTGGACGGGCAGTGTTATAATTATACGTCGCACGTGAAAATCGTGTCAAACCTGTACCTATCGACCAAATAAGCACAAACAAAAGCCATATTTCGATGAACCGTTATGCAAAATAAAGCAAAATTTTTGAGAATTGTATGAGAAATAAAAGGCAAATTAATACTTATACAGGAACATCCTTAAGACTAAACGGCTGCGGAGCAATCTTATCTTTCCATAATTTATACTCAATAGCATCAATTAGAGCTTCATAAGAAGCATTAATAATATCTGAACTAGCCCCTACCGTACCCCAAGTATCTTTACCATCAGAGGTATCAACCAACACCCGCACAACACTACCCGTACCCTTTTCAGGCCCAGTTAAAACCCGCACCTTATAATCAACAAGCTCGAGTTCGTCCAGACTCGGGTAAAACCTAACTAGCGCTTTACGAAGCGCAATATCAAGCGCGTTCACAGGTCCATCACCATTAGCTGCCGTATGTTCAAAAACACCTGCAACTTCAACCTTAATAGTTGCTTCTACTAAAGGAAGCTCATCATTATCACGGCGAGTAATATTTATATTAAAGCCATGCAAAGTAAAAAACGACTCATACTCACCTCGCACCCTTAAACTCATAAGCTGAAAACTCGCCTCAGCACCTTCATAAGAATAACCACGATGCTCGAGTTCTTTCATGCGATCAACAATGGCCTTTACTTTAGGGTCTTTGGCATCAACCTCTTCACCGTACTCCCCTGCCTTTGCAAGCACATTGGCACGACCAGATAAATCAGATAGCAAAACACGCCTGTGATTTCCCACTCGCTCAGGTTGTATATGTTCGTAGGTATCTGGGTTTTTATTCACTGCAGATACATGCACGCCACCTTTATGCGCAAAGGCAGCATCACTCACATAAGCAGCTCTAATATTAGGCTGTAAGTTAGCGCGTTCATCAACATAATGACTTAACTCACGAAGCTTAGCTAAATCTTGAGGCTGTTCAAAGCCAAGCTTCAAAACAAGATTTGCAATAATGCTAATAAGATTCGCATTTCCACAACGCTCACCATAGCCGTTTATAGTTCCCTGAACATGCATAGCACCAGCCTGCACACCAGCGAGGGCATTGGCAACGCCAAGCTCACAATCATTATGGGTATGAACCCCTACTGGCACAGAAAACTTAGCTTTAACCTCTTCTACTCGATCAGTAATAAAAGCAGGCAAAGAGCCACCATTGGTATCACAAAGCACCAAGCGCTCCGCACCACCTTTAACAGCAGCTTCTAAAGTTTTTAAAGCATAATCAGCGTTAGCTTTGTAGCCATCAAAAAAATGCTCAGCATCATAAATAACCAGTTTATCTTTAGCCTTTAAATAAGCTACAGAGTCTTCAATCATTTCAAGATTCTGCTCTAAGCTCGCATTAAGTGCCGTCGTAACATGCAAATCCCAGGTTTTACCAAAAATAGTTACCACCGGCGTATCTGCCTCTAAAAGCGCCAAAATATTTGCGTCATCCTCTGGTTTACTGTCACGATGCCGCGTTGAACCAAACGCAGCCAAACGCGCAAACAACAGCTTCTCACGCTTCATAAGCTCAAAAAACTGCATGTCTTTCGGGTTAGACCCTGGCCAACCACCCTCAATAAAGTCAACCCCAAAGGCATCCAAACGCTTAGCAATCATCACTTTATCTTCAGCCGTTAAATTAAAATCAAGCCCCTGCGTACCATCACGCAGCGTTGTATCATAAATTTCAATACTTGCCACAACACACCTCAATCAGAACTCAAACCATACTCGAGTTTAGCTAAGATCTCGCTACTTGGTTTTCTTAAACCACTACGCATATGCATAACCTGCATTCGCTTTGAATTCATAAAATAGCTCAGCTTAACAAGCGTACCAAAGCCATCATGCAACTCTAAACCCGATATAACAAACCCTGCTTTCAATTTCGGAATAATAACCTGATTATTAGTTGCGTTATGTGCACTTGTAATTGTCTGAAAGCCTTGCTCACGAAGCGTTTGAAGAATAACAGGCAAAAGCGCTGTATAAATACCTTTATTTTGATGTTCAACCAAAATACCTGTATTAATCATGGCATAAGCATGATTAGATTCTTGGGTACCCATTGACCAGCCTACCACTGCATCTTCTTGGTAAATCACAAAATGATTAGCTATAAGACCCGCTTTAGGAATAGCTAACGCATCAAGCTTATCAATTTCCGCTTGAGAATAAGCGTAATCTCTTGCTCTTAAGGTAAAGGTATCAGCAAAAACCTTAGGGCGATACTCAGCAAAAATAGGAAAAAACTCATCTGAATCCATAAGCTGATAGCTGTAATCTTGGATAAGATGAGTTCTTTTATTCATGGGCTTTTGAGCCTTTTAAGGCATATTCATGGTTATTTGATTAGCTGCATCTTTATTACGACCTACGCCCGCTGCAAGTTTATTCAAAACATCAACATAAGCAAGTACCGAAGCGTGAACAACATCTGTTGATATAGCACGTCCATGTACCATTTGACCGTCACTATTAACCCGGATACTTACTTCACCCAATGCATCTGTACCGCCACCAATTGCCTTTAAATCATAAGACTCGAGCTCAAAGGGTACGGGGGTTAATTTTTTGAGGGCTTTAAAGCTTGCATCTACCGGACCGTCACCCAAAGCAGTTTCTTCCATAATTCCTTCAGGTGTATTAAGGCGAACCAAAGCAGAAGGTGTCATGCCGCTCGTTCCAGACTGAAACTGCACATGCTCGAGTTTGTAGGTTTCAGCAACTTTGCTGGTTTCGCTTTCAACTAGTGCGAGCAGGTCTTCGTTGGTTATAGATTGTTTTGCGTCAGCTAGGTCTTTAAATTGTTTAAATAAATCATTTAGTTTGTCTTTGTCAAATTCAGTATAGCCGAGTTCTGCAAGGCGGTTTCTGAAGGCATTTCGGCCTGAGTGTTTACCCATAACAAGCACGCCTGCTTCACGGCCTACAAGTTCAGCATTCATAATTTCGTAGGTTTCTTTGTTTTTGAGTACGCCGTCTTGATGTATGCCTGCTTCGTGCGCAAAAGCATTATCTCCAACAATGGCTTTATTAGGAGGCACGTTCATGCCGGTGTGGCGTTGAACTAAACGTGAAACGTAGTAGAGTTCTCGTGTGTTAATACCTATTTCGTGCCCGTAGTGGTCTTTGCGGGTGTAGAGCGCCATAACGCATTCTTCTAGCGACGTGTTGCCGGCACGTTCTCCTATGCCGTTTATAGTGCATTCAATTTGGGTTGCACCATTTTCAACGGCCGCTAAACTGTTGGCTACCGCCATACCAAGATCATCGTGGCAGTGCGTCGAAATGGCTATAGAATTAGACTCTGGAACATTCGTGTAAATATTTCTAATGAGTTGACCGTAATCTTGAGGCGTTCCGTAACCTGTTGTGTCAGGAATATTAATAGTGGTTGCGCCTGCTGCAATGGCTGTACGAACAAGCTGATAAACAAATTCTGGGTCTGCTCGCATACAATCTTGTGCACTAAACTCAACATCATCAGTAAATTGTTTTGAGTAGCGCACCATTTCGTCAGAAAGCTCTAAAACTTGCTCTCTGGTTTGCTTAAGCATGTATTTCAAATGCACATCAGATGCACTTGTAAAGGTGTGAATACGTGACTTTTCAGCAGCTTCTATAGCTTTTGCTGCGCGTTCTATATCTAGTTTATGGGTTCTCGCTAAGCCACATATGACAGGGCCTTTGACCTCTTTTGCAATTTTGCTTACACAGTCAAAATCGCCATCACTAGCAATAGGAAAACCTGCCTCAATAATGTCTACACCTAGCCTGGCTAAAGCATGGGCAATTTCGAGTTTCTGAATAGTGTTTAAAGCCACACCGGGTGACTGTTCACCGTCTCTTAAGGTTGTATCAAATATTTTTATGTACGCCATTAGCTGTCCTCTGTTTCTCTTAGAACTTAAAAATTAGGTAATGAATAACTTGGTAACTTCGATATTCCTAAGATAGTCGGAGGTTATTGGTCAGCCGCCGAACATCAGCATCTGGACAACACTGATTAATCACTTCGTCAAAGGGCAAACCTAAAGACTCGAGTTTCAAGCTTAGTTGAAGTTTTAGGGTTTGACCTTTGACGTTGTTCATAATATTTTACCTTTTGGCGTTAGCCAGATATAAAGGGCATCATTTTGCGTAAACGACGACCTGTTACGCCTAATTGGTGGTTGGCTGTATTTTTACGTCCTGCAATAAGGCGGGGTTGACCTGTTAGGTTTTCGGCTAAGAAGTCTTTTGCAAAGGTGCCATCTTGAATTTCGAGAAGGATTTTTTTCATTTCTTTTTTGGTTTCTTCTGTAATGATTCTTGGGCCTGTTTTGTAGTCGCCGTATTCAGCTGTGTTGCTAATAGAGTAACGCATTCTTTCCATACCACCTTCGTAAATAAGGTCAACGATGAGTTTCATTTCATGTAGACACTCAAAATAGGCGATTTCTGGGTCGTAACCTGCTTCGGTTAAAGTTTCGAAGCCTGCTTGCATGAGTGCTGTTACGCCACCGCAAAGTACGGCTTGCTCTCCGAATAAATCAGTTTCGGTTTCTTCTTTGAAGCTTGTTTCTAAAATACCTGCTCTGGCGCCCCCAATAGCTTTAGCGTAGGCAAGTGCTTTATCTTTAGCTTCGCCTGTGGCGTCTTGGTAAATAGCCATTAGGCAGGGTACGCCGCCGCCTTCAGTGTAAACACGGCGCACTAGGTGACCGGGGCCTTTTGGCGCAATCATAAATACATCTACGTCTTCTTGAGGCGTAACTTGTCCGAAATGAATGTTAAAGCCGTGTGCAAAGAGAACTGCGTTGCCTGCTTCTAGGTTGGGTGCAATTTCTTCTTTGTAGACGCGTCCTTGTATTTCGTCAGGTAGTAGAATCATGACCAAATCACCAGCTTTAGCTGCTTCTGCTACGGTCATTACTTTTAGGCCTTCTTTTTCTGCGTGTGCTCTGCTTGATGAGTCAGGACGTAAACCAACAATAACGTTCATGCCTGATTCTTTTGCGTTGAGTGCGTGAGCGTGACCTTGTGAACCAAAGCCAATAACTGCAATTGTTTTGCCTTCTAAATGTGCTAAGTTTGCGTCGCTATCGTAATAAATGTTTGCCATAAGTTTGTTTTGCTCCTAGAAAATTTTTTGCCTTTTATGTTTTAACCTATTTCGGTGCTTAGTGAAAAGCCCTTTAGCTTAAATCCATCCTTAGTTTACTTTTTTCCTTCAATTTAAGCCGCTTTGGCTGCTTGGGCTTTCTTAACTTTTGGGTCTTCTGCACTTCTTGTTAAAGCTACCCTACCTGTACGAATAAGTTCAACAATGCCATAAGGTCGCATTTGCTCTATAAAAGCGCGCATTTTACCTTCATCACCAGTGAGTTCAAAAATAAGTGCATCTGCATGAACATCGACAATACGAGCCCTAAAATCTTGGGCAATTTGTCTAATTTCAGTTCGTTCTTCCGTTGAGTCAATACAGACCTTTATAAGCATAAGCTCACGATCAACATAGTTCGCTTCAGAATGATCAATAACTTTAAGCACATTAATAATCTTTTGAAGTTGCTTCTCAACCTGCTCTATCGTACCTTCTTCACCATTTACCACAAAAGTAGTTCTCGAAATACCCGGTATTTCTGTTTCTGCAACCGACAGGGACTCAATGTTAAACCCGCGTCTTGCAAATAAACTTGCAATTCGCACAAGTACACCGGGGCGATCTCTTACGGTCAGGCTAAGCACATGTTTTTTAAGGCGACTCATACCAATTCCGTTTCATAAATATCTGATTCATAATCATGTTCAGGTTCTTGGTCGCCAATAATCATGTCTTGTACACCTGCACCTGTGGGCACCATTGGGAAGACTTTTTCAGCGGCATACACCATGAAGTTAAGAAGGACAGGTTTACGCTTCTCAATAGCCTCCGCAATATACTTTTGAGCATCTGCTTTGTTATAAATGTTGTGTCCCTCAATGCCGTAGGCTTCAGCAAGCTTAGCAAAATCAGGGTTAGAGTCAGCTAAGTAAACTTCACTAAAACGCTCATCATGAAACATTTCTTGCCACTGACGAACCATACCCAAAACACCATTATTTGTAATGGCAATAATGACAGGAAGTTGGTGTTTAAACAGCGTTGCAAGTTCTTGAATATTCATTTGAATGCTACCGTCACCCGCGACACAAACAACCAAATCGTCTGGCCTCGCAAAAGAGGCGCCAATAGCAGCTGGTAAACCAAAACCCATAGTTCCTAAACCACCTGAAGAAATCCAAGTTCTTGGCTTATGCGTCGGAAAAAGGCGCGCAGCAAACATTTGATGCTGCCCAACCTCAGTTGTAACAACACAATCCCCACCTGTAGCTTTATAAAGCATATCAATAACTTCTTGCGAACCAAGCGTTTCTTCATCTTTCTTAAAGCGCTCAGGGTAATTCGTTTTCCAGTCATTAAGTTGCGTCCACCAGCCATCAAGCTCGAGTGTTTCTAGTTCGTTTTCGAGTCTGGGTAAAACGTCTCTTAGGTCGCCAACGACGGGTACATGGGCTTCTACTAGTTTTGATATTTCGGCAGGGTCTACATCTATATGTACAATTTTGGCTTGTTTTGCAAAGGTGCTTACTTTGCCCGTGACTCGGTCATCAAAGCGTATGCCTGCCGCGATGATTAAGTCACAGCTGGGTATAGCTTTGTTTGCGGTTACGGTGCCGTGCATGCCGGGCATGCCAAGACAGTTTTTGTTTGCTGCTGGAAATGCACCTATGCCCATGAGGGTGGTTATGACAGGCAAGTTCGTTTTGCTTACAAATGAGCAGACTTCGTCGCTTGCAACTTGAGAGCCACCGCCAACAATTAATATGGGGCGTTTTGCTGCTTTAATGGCTTCTGCAGCTTTTTTGATTTGCCCACTGTGACCTTTGACCGTTGGTTTGTAGCCCGGCAAATCCATCTCGGCATCAAAATCACCAGTAAATTCAGCTAGTTGAACATCTTTTGGAATGTCTATAAGTACAGGGCCGGGTCTGCCCGTTGAAGCAATATAAAAGGCTTCTTTAACTACTCTAGGTATATCATTTACATTTTTAACCAGATAGTTGTGCTTGGTGACAGGTCCTGTTATGCCGTAAACATCTGCTTCTTGAAATGCATCTGTACCAATTAGGGTTTGTGGCACGTTACCGGTTATGGCAACGAGAGCTGAGCTGTCCATATGAGCTGTAGCTAAGCCTGTTACTAGGTTAGTTGCACCTGGCCCACTAGTGGCTAGGCAAACACCTACTTTTCCGCTTGCTCTGTAGAATGCGTCTGCCATGTGCGCGCCTGCCTGCTCATGACGTACCAGAACATGCTTTATAGATGAATCATAAAGTGCGTCATAAAGCGGCATGATGGCACCCCCTGGGTGACCAAACATGACTTCAACCCCTTCACGCTCGAGGGCTTTCAAGATGGTTTCCGAACCTGTCATACAGTTCCCTTCTTTTTATAGCTGTGCTGCCTTTTATATAGTGATTGAGCTATAAAAAAACCCGCCATTGTGTGGGCGGGCGGAGTTTGTCTTTAATTTGCTTTAGTTAAGACACAACACCCTGAAATCCTAGCAGGACCACTAGAACAATCAGCACGCTGTTAATAACTACCTTCACGGCGGTGAGTATACGAAGTTAAGTTATGTTGTGTCAAGTTTTAAGCATTGATTTGGGTTGCTTTGTTCTAATAAATGTATATTATGTAGTGAGATTTAGCATTTTCAGCCTTTTTTATGCCCAAAAAGTCAATTTTGCGACTTAAGAGCGACCTAGCTATGAGAATTTTTATCTAAAGTCTAGCCTTTTGTATGTTAAACCTTATATAGTATAGAGTAGAGACTGTCAGAAATGACAGGGAGGATTCGTCATGGAAACGTTACGTGTGTCTGGAAGTTCGCGGCCAAACTCTGTTGCAGGAGCAGTTGCTGCTTTACTTCGTTCAGAAAGTGAAGTAGAAGTCCAAGCTATTGGGCCTCATGCTATCAATCAGGCTGTCAAAGCAATTGCGATAGCTCGCAGCTACATTGAAGCAGATGAGTTTGACTTAACAACACAACCTTCTTTTGTGAAGCTCGAGCTTCATGATGAGGAGCGAACTGCGGTTAGGTTTTCAGTTAAAAGGGTTGAGAGAGGTTTTTTCTAGAACTCGTTTAGCTTTTTTGCGTAATTTGGAGTCATTTGCTTTTGTAAATAGCTAAAGCTTCAGTTATCCAACTAACATAATTTTCTCATAAAATGTGAGTATACTCGTATCAGGTTTGAGCGCCCTTTGAGGCGTTCTTTTCATAACTTTTTACTCTGAACATGAAAGGTGAAAACATTTAAAATGGGTGGATATTACTTAATAGCAATTGTGTCTTTTGTTGTTTCAATGGGCATTCAAGCATGGCTAAAAAACACATATAACAAATGGATGAAAGTCCGTAACACATCTGGCTTAACCGGCGCAGAAGTAGCTCGAGCCATTCTTAACGAGCACGGCCTTCACGATGTAAGAGTCGAGCCTGTTAAAGGCATGCTTAGCGATCATTATGACCCGCGCTCTCGCACAGTTCGTTTGTCAGAAGGTAACTATGCTCACGCAAATGTTGCAGGCATGGCCGTTGCGGCACACGAAGTAGGTCACGCGATTCAACATGCCAAAGCGTATGGCCCTTTACAGATAAGACACAGCATTTTACCTGTAGCTAACATAGGCTCACAGTTTGGCCCTATGGCAGCTATGTTTGGTCTTATTCTTGGCGTAAGCGGCTTGTTACAAATCGGTATCATCTTGTTTTCAGCTGCAGTTTTGTTTCAAGTTGTTACCTTACCCGTAGAATTTGATGCTAGCCGAAGAGCCCTTGTAGAACTTAAAAAACTTGGCTTAGCTACCAGTGAAGATACAGGTGGCGCAAGAAGCGTACTAAACGCTGCGGCCATGACTTATGTCGCAGCCGCAGCCACTTCAATTGCAACCCTTGTTTACTTCTTCTTAGCAAGCAGAGATTAACGCCATCAGTACAGCAAGACAAACAGCCTTAAACATCATGCGCCGCGTTCTTCGCGGCGCTTTTCTTGCACCTAGCCTGTCACAAGAACTAAACAACAGTGATTTAAGCAAACAAGACAAAGCCTTTGTAACAGATCTATGCTACGGAACGTTAAGAAACCTAAAATTCTTAGACGCATGCCTTGAACCCAAATTAAAAAATCCAAGCAAACTACCTGAAGATATCTTAAACACACTAAGACTAGGTAGCTACGAACGCTTACTTCGCCAAACACCCGCACACGCTGTCTTAAACGAATGGGTTGAACTAAGCAAAAAGAAAAACAAAAAGCTAAGCGGTCTAGTCAACGCAGTCTTAAGACGCGTAGAACTCGAGTCTGAACTTGAGCCAGCTACGCGCTACAGCTTGCCTGACTGGCTTTATGATGATTGGCTCGAGCTTTTTGCTGAGCAGAGCGTAGCTATTGCTAAGGCTATGAATGAGCCTGAACCCTTATGGATTTATGCTTACAGCTCAGCAGCACAAGCACGCCTAGTTAAAGAAGGCTGCAATGTTAATGATGGGCCGCTAGCAAGCACATTTGCCATTCAATCAAACACAAGCCTAGCCAACCTAAGCGCCTTTCAAGAGGGTCTCATTGGCGCTCAAAACCCAAGCTCGAGCTTGGCTGCATCTTTACTAGACATAAACCCTAATGAGCCTATTTTAGACCTAGCCAGTGGCAACGGCATAAAAAGCGCTCAGTTTTTAGCTTTAGGTGCTACCGTAACAAGCATTGAACTTAGCCCCACAAAGGTAAAACGCGCTCAAGCAAACCTTAAACGACTCAATCTCACAGGTCAGCACATCATTCATGATTTACGCAGCAAGCCAGACATTTCGCCATATCAGAAAGTTATTTTAGATGCACCTTGCTCAGGTACAGGTACTCTAAGAGGGCATCCTGAAATAAAATTGCGTTTAAGTCAAAAAGAACTAAGCAGCTTAGCTAAGTTGCAAAGCGAGCTTCTTGAAACAGCTTGGCAGCTCACCGCGCAAGGTGGAAGCCTTCTTTACGCCATCTGCGCCTTAACCCGTGCAGAGAGTATAGATGTTATAAAAACATTTTTAGATAAACACCCAAACGCAACACTCGAGCCCCTCAAGATTCCACTGCCTCACGTGCAAACAGAGTTTGGTTCTTTTGTTTTACCTTTGAGTGGTCTTGATGGCTTCTTTTATAGTAAGCTTTCAAAAGCTTAGCTAACTGCGAAAGGACACTCATGCAAACGCTAAAACTTGCCCTCATCACAGATATTCACCATGGGCCCTCTGAGCACGGCAAACAAGGTGACCAAGCTTTATCGCTCCTTGAAGACTTTGTAACAGCAAGCAACCTTTACGAGCCCGATTTGGTTATCGACATGGGTGACCGCATAAGTGATATTGATAAAGAAGGCGACTTCGCGCTTGAGCAAGAAGTCATAAACATTTTTAATAAGCTAGATGCGCCGCATGTTCATTTGTTAGGTAATCATGACCTTGAGCATTTAAGCCGCGAAGATAACGAAGCTGCACTGGGGTTAAGCGTGGCAAGTCAAAGCAGAGATATAAAAGACTATCATCTTGTCTTCTGGCAGCCTAATGCTAGATTTCCAGATTTTATAGCTACACCCGAGCAACTTAGCTGGTTAAAAAACGACCTTGCCAGTACCTCTTTACCAAGTATAATTTTTACCCATGCGCCTTTTAGTGACGGGTCAATGCACAGTCACTTTTACTTTCAACATTCCCCAAGAATTCATGCAGGCTACGAGAATTCAGAAGAAATTAGAGAAATCATTAATCACAATGCCAATGTAACAGCTTGCTTCGCAGGTCATGTTCACTGGAACAGCCTCAATACCATAAATGCTACGCACTACCTCACACTGCAATCATTAACCGAAAGCTTCACTACTCAAGGCCAAGCAGCCCAAAGCTGGGCATGGCTCGAGCTTTCAGATAAATTGCACCTCAAAGTTGAAGGTAAAGACCCCTTTGAAGTTATATTGCCTAAAAAAGTAGCAGGAACACATTGGCGGGCAGCCCTACCCTTTGAAGGCTAAATCAACTACAACTATTAAATCTAGGAATAGCAGCACGCCCAGCAGCATCCCCACCGAAACGCTCGAGTCCGCCTAAAGAAAGCAAATACATACCTTTTCCTTGGGGTGCGTAAACCGTTATGCCGTAGGTACCCGCACTCAGGGTTTCTTTGTACTCAGCACCTTTAAAGCCTGTCAAGCCATGACCTTGGTAGGCCTGCCAGCTACCATCAACAGCTTGACTTTCAAAATTGCTAAGCGTTTCAAAAGGTGTAACAGTTTGTTTGCCTTCACGCATAATCCAAAGTTCAGGTAAGAAAGCGTCCTCACAAGCTCCCCCCTTAAAAACAGAGACATCCAAGTTAAAATCATTAGGAACCGTAAGAATAAAATGCGCTGTATTTTCACTACTAAGCTCACCAAAAATAGCTTTAGAAACCTCCACCTCATCAATCACAAAAGGGCTAAGCGGCGTACTCGAGCCTTCGTTCCACATAGGCTGATGTGCTAGGGCAATAGAATGAATAACTAAAACTACGAATAAACTGAAGAGAAAGCTTTGTTGTATTTTCATACTGGTTTCTGTTATAGCCTATGTTGCGCGTCACAGATTTGTTTTTAGCTTTCAGTTGGCATTTGTTTTAAGTCATGAGATACTGTTGTTTATGTCGATTCAGCAATTAAGTGAGCACGTTTTTTACTTGGCTGGCGGTGTCAATTGCGTTATCCTTAAAAAAGATAGTAACGCTGTTTTGCTTGATACAGGTCAAGATAAAAACTATGGTCGTGACTTACGTAAAGCTTGTGAATCTTTAGCTGTTACGCCCAAAGCCATTATTAATACCCATTCGCACGCTGATCATTATGGTGGCAATGATTATTTACTAAGACAGTTTGATATTCCTGTTTACGCGCCAGCCTTTGAAGCAAGCATTATAGTATCCCCTTATTTAGAGCCTGTTTATTTATTTAATGGGGCGAAACCGCTAAGCGAACTCATGAGCAAATGGCTTTTAGCTAAAGCTTCAAAAGTAGATTACGAGCTTACAGCAGGTAGCTTAAATCTGATTGGCTTAGAACTACAAGTTATCGATACCTCAGGTCATGCTCACCGTCAAATGAGTCTTATTTGTGATGATGTTTTAATCGCTGCTGATGCTTTATTTGGAAAAAGCGTTTTAGATAAATACCCTCTCCCTTTTGGTCAAGATATAAAACAGCAGATTGAAAGCATGAAATCATTAGCAGCTTTAGACGTCGCTTGGGTGCTACCCGGTCATGGGGAAGCATGTCAAACCTTAAAGCAAATGGTTGCAGATAATCTTTTAGTTATAGAAAGGGCTGCAACTATTATTTTAGAAAATTGCCAAGCATCCACAACAGAAGAAGTGCTAGCTGCCAGCTGTAAGGCTCTAAATATCACCATGAGCGACATTCCTCGCTATTATCTAAATCTTTGTGTCATAAGCGCCTACCTTAGTTATCTAAGAGAAGAAAACAAACTAACGGTTGAACTTAAAAACAACCGCTTGCTTTGGTCAAAGCAATAGCAGGTTCTTTCCACTTTCCACTTTCCACTTT
>CAYGTA010000018.1:17716-22906 GCA_964352605.1 uncultured bacterium
CTTTCCACTTTCCACTTTCCACTTTAAAAACAGCCTCTTTTACCCCTTTACGCTCTTTAGCTGCTTAGCGCACTAAAACCAAGACACACTTTACTGATGTTTTTTCGTTACACTGTAGCTATGAATTTACTTAGCGCGGGTGCTGCCGAAACGGTTACAGGCAGCTGTCATCTTATTGAACTTAGTGGTCTTAAAATTTTAGTTGATTGTGGTTTGTTTCAGGGACCTAAACGAATTGAGTCACTTAACTTAGAGCCTTTTCCTTTTAAAGTTTCTGAACTTGATGTGGTTCTCTTAACTCACGGGCATTTAGATCATGTTGGGCGCTTACCTTTACTAATTAAGCAAGGCTACACAGGACCTATCTACACGATTGAATCAACCATAAAAATTGCTGAAGTCATTCTTTTAGATTCAGCCAAAATTCAATTAAATGATTATGAGCGGTCTTTACGAAAAGCCAAACGCTCGGGTCGTGAGCAAGATATCGATAAGCCTTTATATACAGAAGCTGACGTTGAAAAAACCATTAATTTGCTCCGCCCTGTGCAGTTTGAGCGTCCTGTTGCCCTAGGCAAAACCGTTGAAGCAACCTTCACCCCTGCAGGTCATATTTTAGGTAGTGCCTTTATTGAACTTAACAGCACTGACGGGCGCATCATTTGCTCAGGTGATTTAGGCAACCGTGAAAGTAGCATTCAGGCAGATGCAAGATCACCTCGTGAGGCAGATGCAGTTCTAGTAGAAAGCACCTACGGGAATCGAACACACCGCAAGCTAGAAGCCACCCTCAACGAATTTAGACAAGTCTTAACAGACAGCTTAGAATCTGGTGGCAAAGTCATGATTCCTAGCTTTTCTTTAGAACGCACACAAGCCATCTTGTATAATCTAAAGCAAATGCAAGACCGTGGCGAAATACCAAGTATGCCCATTTTTCTTGATTCACCCATGGCCACCAAAATGACCAAGTTTTATATGGAGTGTGCTAACGAATTTATAGAAGAAGTCAAACAAGAATTGCTACACGGCCGCGATCCTTTTGAACCCGACTCCCTAAAATACACAGTTACTGCAGACGAATCAAAAGCTATCAATAACTACCATGGACAAGCAATAATTGTTGCAGGCAGCGGCATGATGACAGGCGGGCGAATCCTGCATCATTTAAAACACAACCTCTGGCGTGAAGATGCCAGCCTAGTGGTCGTTGGCTACCAAGCCCAAGGAACCCTAGGTCGACGGATCATAGACGGCGCAGAAAGCGTACGCATGTTCGGGGAAGAAATTGTTGTCAGAGCAAGCAAACACACCATAGGCGGCTTCTCAGCACACGCAGATCAAGATGACCTACTCGAGTGGCTTAAGCACACCGGTAAAGCTAAGATTTATATGGTTCATGGTGAAGTTGATGTGATGACGGACTTCAAAAAAACCTTAGCGAATCATGACCGTGAAGCCGTTATGGTTGAAAGGGCAAAACCTTATATTTTAGGCTAAAATGCTGTTATGACTTTTGTTACATTGCAAATAGGCAGGTTTTGCTGTCGTTAGCCACCTTACGGTAAAAATGAGTGTATTTCACGCATACTGATAAGCATGGACTGGGAACTACCCGTAATTGCACTAAGAACACAAGTCGTTTTACCTCGCACTCTTGAGAATGTAGATGTGGGTCGCCCTAAATCAAAGCGGGCGCTAGAAGAAGCACAAGCTGGTGATAACCGTGTGCTCTTACTCACTCAACGTGAACCAAGAGTAGATGACCCTAGTGGTGAGCAACTGTTTGATGTTGGCACGCTAGGTGTTATTAAACAAGTGATTCGCCTACCTGATGACACCCTTCAGGTACTCGTAGAAGGACGCGAACGCGTTAAAGTTACCAACTACATAAATGGTATTTCTTTAAGAGCCGTGGTTGAAACCATTTCAGAATCAAGCACAGCTACCGACGAGGCAAGCACTCGCACTGTAGTTGAACAAATCAAAAGCTCTTTTCGAGAGTACGCCCAACAAAACAAAAATTTACGTCTTGACTCGTTTCATTTAGAAAACCTAAATTCATTACGAGAAGCAGGCCCCCTAGCTGACGTCGTCACCAAATACGCCACTTGGGAAGTAAAAGACAAACAAGCCGTACTCGAAGAAGCAGACACCTTTAAGCGCATTGAACTTGTCTACAGCTTCTTGTCACGCGATCTAGAACGCTTTGATACCGAAAAACAAATAAGCGCTCGAGTGAAGCAACAAATGGATAACAATCAGCGTGAGTATTACTTACGTGAGCAAATGAAAGCTATCCAGAAAGAACTTGGAAATGATGAAGTTTCTGAGGTTGAAGAATTAAGAGCCAAAGTTGAAGAAAAGAACCTTCCTGAGCATGCTAAAGAGCGTGCACTTAAAGAGATTGATCGTTTAGAGAAAATGTCTGGTGGCTCACCTGAAGCGACCGTTGTGCGCACCTATTTAGATGTACTACTTGATTTGCCTTGGACTGAGCGAGATGATGAGCATTTAGAGGTTGCCCATACTGAAGCAATTCTAGATGAAGATCACTACGCGTTAGAAGAACCTAAATCTCGTATTTTGGAGTTTTTAGCGGTTCGTCAGCTGACTAAAGACATGAAAGATACCAACTATAAACCCCCTATCATGTGTATGGTGGGTCCTCCTGGGGTTGGTAAGACCTCATTAGCGAAGTCTATTGCACGTAGCTTAAACCGTGAGTTTGTACGCATGAGCCTTGGTGGCGTGCGAGACGAAGCTGAAATTCGTGGTCACAGAAGAACCTACATTGGCTCTCTACCTGGTCGTATTGTTCAAGGTATGCGCTCAGCGGGTAAAGTAAATCCTGTCTTTCTACTAGATGAAATTGACAAAATGACTTCTGACTTTAGAGGTGACCCGTCAGCAGCTTTACTAGAAATTCTTGACCCTGAGCAAAACGATACCTTTAATGATCACTACTTAGAAATTGATTATGACTTATCACAAGTTATGTTCATAACAACTGCAAATAGCTTATCAACTATTCCGGGGCCTTTACTTGACCGTATGGAAATCATTCAGATTCCAGGTTATACGCTAGATGAAAAAGTAGAAATTGCTAAGCGTTACCGCACACCTCGTCAGCTAAAAGACCACGGTATGCAAGAACGTTTGAGCATTACAGATGAAGCTGTTCAGCGCATTGTCAAAGAGTACACTCGTGAAGCAGGCGTAAGAACGCTAGATAAGCTTATTGCTAAGGTAGCCAGAAAATCAGCTAAACAGTTCCTTGATGAAGCTTGGGACAAAGAACGCGTTATTGGTAAAGATGAAACACGTGACTTACTTGGCGTACCTCCTTTTAGAGATAACAAAGCTGATAAAGAACCTCAGGTTGGCTTAACACACGGTCTTGCTTATACACCTGTTGGTGGCGTTACGCTAGATATAGAAGTTGTCGCTATACCGGGTAAAGGTAAGATTTCTTTAACAGGTCGCCTTGGTGACGTGATGAAGGAAAGTGCTCAAGCTGGCATTGCTTACTTAAGGAATCACACTGAGCAATTTGGCATTCCTGAAGAGTTCTATGAAAACCGTGATTTGCATATTCATGTTCTTGAGGGGGCAACGCCCAAAGATGGTCCTAGTGCCGGTATTGCTATGGCAACTGCCGTTGTGAGCGCCTTAACAAATCGTCCTTTACGTGGGGATGTTGCTATGACAGGCGAAATCACACTTCGTGGTCGCGTTTTACCTATTGGTGGTGTCAAAGAGAAGCTTTTGGCAGCTCACCAAGCAGGCATAGAACATGTCATTATTCCTCATGCTAACGAAGCTAACTTAGAAGATGTACCTGACGTCATTCTTGCTGACCTAACGGTTCACCCTGTCAAAGACTTTCAAGAAGTCTTAGACATTATGCTAGTAAACAATGGTGAAACGGTCATAGAAGACAAGTCAGATGTTGATTATGTTCCTGCTACCAGCAAAGATGGAGAGCAACCTTCAGCACAAGTTTAAACCTTGAAACCCAAAATCACCCTCTAAGGCTTTCTTACAAGAGGGTGATTTTTTTTATCGACCTTTGACCTCAGGCACATTCAAACAAATAGCATTTCCACGAATGGTTGCACCATCAGACCATTCGTGCGACCCGGGGGAGTAGAAACAAACCAACTCAGCCAAGGGTGCAATGTTTCATGGAACTGCCAAAAATTATGCATTACCTTTGATGTACTCAGGAAATGACATGTTTAATGTCATTTAAAAACCCAAACGCACACACTTTAAAATAGGATAAGAATAAGCTTCTTCAAGCTTTTCATAAAGCGGTTTTAAATAAGGTTTTTCTTCGTCTGAAAGCCCTTCATAAGCATCATAAATAGTGTCAAGATCATCTTGATTTAACCCTGTTGCCTCTTCTATGGTTAAAAGCCCTCTTTGTACAAGTTCAGTATAATGCTGCTCAACCGTATTAAGTTTAAGTTTACGCATACTTGCAATAGCTTGCGGTTCGTAACCCTCTAAAATAAGCTCTAGCGTTTGCTCAAACGTGTCACCTGAACTGTTTAGACTAAAGCTTAAAGGCTGTTCTACTTCATTTGCATTGCTGCCAAACTCGAGTATGGCAGCTAAGAAGGCTTGTCCGTAGCGCTCGAGTTTGGTTTTTCCTACACCGCTTAGTTGGCCTAGGCTGTTTAGGCTGTTTGGTTTTTGTTCGCACATGGCTCTTAGAGTACTGTCATGAAAGATAACGTAGGCGGGTACATTTTGTTCTTTGGCGAAGTCTGCTCTTACTGCTCTTAGGCTTTCAAATAAGTCTGCATTTTCTGGGCTTAGCACTGCGGCTTTTCGCTTTGTACCAGCGGTTTTTGTTTTTACAGGGTCGCGTCTGAAGGCTATTGTTTCTTTGCCTTTTAGCAGGGCTGCACTTTTGTTAGTTAAGGTTAAGGAGCCGTAGTTGCCATCGGTACTTAGGTAGGCTGCTGCTACGAGTTGTCTAATGACGCTACGCCATTGTTTTTCATTGAGTTCTTCACCAATGCCAAAGGTACTTAAACTTGTGTGGTTTAAGCTCAGCATTCGCGGGGTTTCTTTACCTAGCAAACTATCTATAATGTGACCTGCGCCAAAACGCTGCTCAGTTCTGTAGATGGTTGATAGGACTTTTTGTGCTTGTATGGTGCCCTCCCATGTATCTAC
>CAYGTA010000019.1:0-22659 GCA_964352605.1 uncultured bacterium
CCCTAGGTCGGAATTATAAAGTCTTACGACATTTATAATTCAGCTTAGTATCAGAAGTCTAAAAAATCTAGCTTCAGATTCTCATTGCAGTTCCAAGAAACATTGCAGCAGCGACTGAGTTGCTTTGTTTTTACTCCCCCAGAATTCGGATAGTCTAGCTTTAGTGGTCGCACGAATGGTTGCACGATCAAACCTTTCGAGGAAACGCTACCAAAAAAGAACTCGAGTTTGCCTTGGGCTAAACTCGAGTTCTTATAAGCTGAAAATTTTAGTATTCAGATAGGTAGTGGTTTAACTCCCAATCATGAACAGTTATACGGTAATCATCAAACTCATGTGTTTTGGCATCTATAAATTGTTCAAATACATGTTTGCCAAGTGCATCTTTTATAACTCTGTCTCGGTGCATTACTCTCACAGCTTCCCGCAAGGTAGGCGGTAACTCTTTGACTTTATGCTTTCGCCTATCCCGCACACTCATTTCATATATATTTCGTTGAATGGGTGGCGGGGGTACAAGTTTTCTTTTTATGCCGTCCATGCCTGCTGCGAGCATGACAGTTAAGGCTAAGTAAGGGTTACAGGCGGGGTCAGGTATGCGTAATTCGCAGCGGGTACTTAACCCTCTTCTTGCTGGAATTCTTACCATGGCACTTCTGTTAGATACTGACCAAGCAATGTTGGTGGGCGCTTCAAAGCCTGGCGTTAAGCGTTTGTAACTGTTTACAAGTGGGTTCGTTACTGCTGTCATGCTGGCAGCATGATCTAGCAATCCTGCTGTAAACTGTAGCGCTGTCTTGGAGAGTTGTAAGTCTGCTTTTTTTTCATAAAAAGCATTTTCTCCATTTTTAAACAAAGACAAATGCATGTGCATACCAGAACCATTTATACTTTTAACAGGTTTAGGCATAAAGGTTGCATGTAAATTATGTAAAAGTGCAATGCGTTTAACAACAAGTTTAAAGGTAGCTATGTTATCTGCAGTTGTGAGTGCATCAGCATATTTAAAGTCAATTTCATGCTGACCGGGTGCCACTTCATGGTGCGCAGCTTCTATCTCAAAGCCCATTTCTACTAAGGCATTCACCATATCTCTGCGAGCTTCTTCGCCTTCATCTACAGGAGCTAAGTCAAAGTAGCCTGCTGAATCTTGCGTTACCGTGGTAGGTCTACCATCAGCGTCACGTTTAAACAAAAAGAACTCTGGTTCTGTACCTGCGTACATGTTATCAAAACCTGTTTTTTGTAATTTTTCAATCTGGTTTTTAAGTACTGTTCTTGGGTCGCCCTCAAAAGCTTTACCATCTGGATAAGTTACATCGCAGATGAGTCTTGCTACGCCACCACGACTGTTATCCTCAATGATGTCTGGGAAGACCAAAAAAGTATTGTAATCAGGTTTTAAAAGCATGTCTGATTCTTCAACTCGAGTGAAACCTTGAATGGATGAACCGTCAAACATGACTTCACCATTTAGGGCTTTTTCGAATTGTGATTCAGGTACTTCTACATTTTTGTTATGACCAAGTATGTCAGTAAATTGGAGTCGTAAAAACTTGACATTTTGTTCTTTTAGTTGTGCCTGTACAGTTTCTTTATCTTTTGTCATTTACATTCTCCCTTTTACTTTTAACTAATACCTATATAGCTCCCTCTCTTATTCTTACATATTGTTCACAAAAAAACAGCATTTTGTCTTAATTCAATTATCTATTTACAATTTTTTCACATCAGAATAGCAAAAGCAGTTAGCTGTTACGCCAGTTTAGCCTAAAGTATCGATTATTTAAGTTTTCTTCAAAAAGCGTTTGCTTATTTCTTTTTGACCAATAACAAGGATAGCTATTAAAAGATGTCTAAATCACTGCTTAAATTAGCTTTTAATTTCTCTCTTAAAACTTTAGTAGCTTCACGCTTAAGCTCAAAATCACTTGGCAAGCGCACCAAACTACTAACTTCACCAGCAAATACAATCAGCACACCGTAAAGCCGCTCAGCAGCTTCTAAAGACACATACCCATGAACCACATCATTTAAAACAGCCTCAGGGTCACGCTCGAGTGGGTTACCAAAACCACCACCACCCGGTGGGTTAAGACTAACAATTTGCTCAGACTCGAGCCACATGACCGTTTTTGGGGGGTGCTTTTTACCATCTACTTTGAATTCTCCTTTGCCTCCACTTTGTCCTCCGTTTAGACCTGGAGCAGCAAATTCTGTACGGTCAATCATGGCTGAGAGGCTCCAGTTTCCTTGACCTCTATAGTTCATTTCGCTTTCTTGACCTAGACCACCGCGAAATTCCCCTGCCCCTCCTGAATCAGTTCGCAATTCACGTTTTGTTTGCACTATGGGTGTGAGTATTTCAAAGACTTCTGCAGGTACGCCTGCTACACCACTCGGAAAGCCAGTGCTACTGAGACCATCTTTGTTAGGTCTTGCGCCCATGCCACCCATTTGAAATAAGGTGCTGTTGCTTGCCTGCCCATTATTGAAGGTGCCTCGCCAAATCGTCATCCAACCGGGGTCAGCACTACCTGCGACAACGCCTTGAGGTAATGCAGGTGCAAGTGCCCCCAAAATAAGACTGGGTATGAAATGTCCGACTAAGTGCCGTGAAGCTACAGCTGCGCCTTCTTTACAATTAAGAATGGAGCCTTCTGGCGCTGTTATATTGACAGGTCGAAAGGCCCCTTCATTGTGAGGAACTTCTGGGCTTATGGCTGCTTTCATGGCAAAGGACGCATAACCTTTGGTGTAATTAAGCACTACGTTAATTCCGCGTTTACTCTGTTGAGATGAACCTGCAAAATCAATATCGATATCTCGATCTTTAATGCTTATGGTAACTGCGAGCTTTAGCGGCTCTTCAAAGCCATCACTATAGGTTTCATTTTTATAAACACCGTTTGGTATTTTTTCTATGGCGTCACGCATGGCCTTTTCAGAACGATGAATAATTTCATCCGCTAGAGAGTCAATGCTATCTAAGTCAAACTCGATCATCATTTGTAAAAGGCTTCTCTTACCCACATCATTACAAGCAGTTTGGGCGTATAAGTCACCAATGGTTTCTTCTGGCGTTCTAACATTCGCACGAATGATTTTAAAAAGCTCCTCATTGGGTTTACCTTCATGAAACAACTTCGTAATGGGAATACGCAGTCCTTCTTCAAAGATATCTTGCGTTTCAGCAGATAAAATATGGCCACCAATATCTGCAGCGTGGCAGCAATTAGCAAAGTACGCAACGATCTTGCCCTGTTTAAAAACAGGTGTCATGACCGTCAAATCGTTAATCTGCCCTGAGGTCATCCATGGGTCATTGGTTATAAGAACATCCCCTTCTTTAAGCGTTTCAGGAGGGTAAGCTTCAATAAAATGCTTAGCCCCTGTCGCCATGGGGTTAATATGACCAGGTGTACCCGTTAAAGACTGAGCAATCATAAGGGCGCGACTATCAAACACAGCGCAAGCCAAATCTTGAGATTCACGAACAATAGTACTAAAGGCAGTGCGCATAAGCGCTAGCTGCTGTTCATTGGCAACTGAGAGTAAACGATTCCATAAGACTTCTAAAAGAATAGGATTCATGCGCAACCTTTCAAAATGTAACGCTTAACCAGCAACAAACTAAGACTAGAAAACAAGCTGAGCATAATCAGTTAAGCCCTGTCTTTAAATCAACAATAAGGTTGTGATGCGCATCTATGGAACAATGAGCTTCAGGACCCACAATCACTGTTGACTCTCGCTCTTCAACAATAGCAGGGCCTTCAAAGCGGTCGTTTGGAAAGAGTTTGTAACGGTCGTAAATTTTCGTTTTCACATAGCCATTGGCTTCAGGAAAAAAGGCTAAGCGTTCACCCTTAATAGCGCTTAAGCTACGAGCTTCTTGAGACAAAGAAGCATCTGCTTGCTCAGACCTTTCTAAATTTACTGATACTTTAGGTCCCGAAGAAACCACACGCCAATTCAGAATCTCAAGCCCTACAGGCGGACCAAGACGCTCATAAAGTTCTTTATAAGCCGCCTCGAATGCAACCCTAACTAAACCCTCTGCACTCGAGCTTAGCTCACCCTCAGGCAACTTAACGCGTATTTCGTGACCTTGACCACGGTAACGAACATCAATAAATCGTTCATGCCTTATATCTTTAAGAGCAACCCCCGAAGACTCTAGTAGGCTGCTACCTTCAGCTTGCATGCTATTAAGTAGCGCGTTCGCTTCTCTCCAGTCAAACTGTCCCAGCAAAACAGGCCATGAGCGCACAAAGTCAAAAGAAAGGGGTGCCGATAAAAAGCCAACGGTACTCATAACCCCTGCACCTAAAGGCACTATAAGTGTGGGTGAATTTAGGGATAAAGCAATGCGGTAAGCATGCATAGGGCCCGCCCCACCAAATGCTAAAAGAGGAAAACGGCGTGGGTCTTTACCACGCTCTAAAGCATGCACTCGAGCGGCGTTAGCCATGTTCTCATTAGCAACTTGATGAATACCCCATGCGGCTTCTTCTAAAGAAAGTCCTAATTTGTCAGCTATTTTTTCTTTTATAACTTGCTTAGCAGCCTCAACATGGAGGCTCATTTTGCCACCCAAGAAGTAACTTGGGTCTAAGTAGCCTAAAATAAGGTTGGCATCTGTAACCGTGGGTTCATCTCCCCCATTGCCATAGCAGACAGGCCCCGGAACAGAACTCGCAGAGTCAGGGCCAACTTTTAGCAAGCCAAGCGAATCCACTCGAGCGATTGACCCGCCCCCTGTACCAATTTCAATAAGTTCTATAACAGGAATCTTTATAGGCAAACCTGAGCCTTTTTTGAAGCGGTATATTCTATCTACTTCAAATTCATGTGCAATCATGGGTTGTCCTTTATCAATCACACAAATCTTGGCTGTTGTGCCCCCCATGTCAAACGATAAAATATCTTCATAGCCTGCTGCTTTACCATAAGCATTTGCGGCTAATGCACCCGCAGCAGGGCCAGACTCTAAAAGCCGAACGGGATAACGCATGGCCGTTGCTACTGTGGCAATACCCCCACTTGAAAGCATAAGAAAAAAACTACCTTTAAAATCCATAGTTCTAAGACGCTGCTCTAATTCACTCAGGTAAGTCTCAACCAAATCTTGCACATAAACATTAGCAATGGTAGTGGATGCTCGTTCAAACTCACGAATTTCAGGAACAACATCACTCGAAATAGACACCCTAATGTGCGGCGCAATCTCAGAAACAATAGCTCGAGCTTTTACCTCATCACTTGGCTTACTAAAACTATGCAAAAAACAAATCGCTATAGCTTCTATACCCTTTTCAGTTAATTCTTTGGTTAGTCTTTTTACAAAAGCTTCATCAAGCGGTTTTTGTACACTGCCATCTGCAAGGGTGCGCTGCGGAATGTCAAAACGCAAGTAACGCGGCACAAAAGGTTTAGGGTTTTCAAGCATAAGATCATAAAGTTCATAACGATTCTCACGCCCAATCTCAACGCTATCCCGAAAGCCTTCCGTAGCAAACAAAGCTGTTTTAGACCCCTTACGCTCAATCATGGCGTTAGTTACCAGTGTCGTCCCGTGAATAATCTGACTTAACTCCTCAGGTGAAACAGAAGCAAGCTCGAGTGTTTCTTGTAACACGGTTCCAACCGCTTCAGATGGGTCGTGTGGTGTGGTCAGGGTTTTACCAATAGTAAATTCCCCTGTTTCACCATTAACAAGAATAAGATCAGTAAACGTACCCCCAATATCAACACCCACTCGGTATGGCTGCCTCATCAAAATGCCCAACCTTTAAACGTGCTTATTAACTTAGTGAAAGCCGAAGGTGAAAAGTAAAAAGTAAAAACACTATTATTTAACACTTTAAACCTTTCACTTTTCACTTTAAACTGCTGTTCCATCTATAAATCTTCTAGTTTAGGAAAGTCTTTTGGTGGCATAATATCTACTGTGGCTGAGCGTTGCTGCGCTAACATGCCACCATCGACCACAACACGCTGACCGGTAACATAATCAGAATCATCACTGGCTAAAAAGAGGGCTGCACCTGTCATATCATAAGGTTCACCAATACGCTCTAAAGGCACATTAGCACCTCGTAATTTTCGATCTTCTAAGCTTAGGCCCGTGGTATCTATAGAGCCCGGAATCAGGCTATTAATGCGAACACCATATGGCCCTAGATCCAGCGCTAAAGCTCTGGTCATAGCTTCAATACCACCTTTAGTAGCGTCATAAGCAACAAAAGCTCTATGCGCTTTTGTTGCACCTCCTGATGACATATTTATAATGGAACCAGAGCCTTGTTTTGCCATAATAAAGGCAGCTTTATGACAACATAAAAAGGTGCCTGTTAGGTTGACACCAATAATCATGTCCCACCATGCTTTATCAGCTTCTAAAATATGCTTCATGGGTGAAATAAGTCCAGCATTGTTTACAAGAACATCTACACGACCATAACTAGTCATGGCTTGCTCAAACAGCGCTATAACACTTTCTTCATTACTTACATCGGCCTTTATAGCAAGGGCAGATCCGCCTGCCGACACAATACCTTTAACAACCTGATTTACACCTTCTTCATTAATGTCCGTAGCAATAAGCTTTGCACCCTCGCTTGCATATCGCTCAGCAATGGCTTGACCAATACCCTTAGCAGCTCCCGTAACAATACAAACTTTATTTTCTAAACGACTTGACATAAATAGTTCCTTTCGTAGTAACCGTAGCTTGCAAACCCTCGCTCTTTACTTTAGTTCTTGACTTAATTATTGCCTAAGTCACAGTCAGTCATCATCCTGAAGCTAACTTAGCTATAGCTACATCAACCCTAACAGATTATGAGTAGCCCTTTTCACTGAGCTTAGTGAAATCTAGCCAAACCAAAAGCAGTAATATCGATATCAGATTCTTCTTTGGTAGCTAGTTGTGCTAAACATTCGCCAATCGCAGCAGAGAATTTAAAGCCATGACCTGAGCAGGGTGACGCTAACACAATTCGATTTGTGTCTGGATGCATGTCAAGAATAAAGTGCTCATCTGGCGTTAGTGTGTAGTGACAGGATGACGCAGCCAAACAGGCATTGTTTATCCCTTTTATATTTGGCAGCACATAAGATTCGTAAAAAGCTTGCTGCTCAGCTGAATTAATTGTTTTTTTGATAGGCTCATCGGAACTTTCAATATACTGCTCCGTCATTAGTTTTAAAGCTTTGGTGCCCCCTTCAGCAACAGGAAAGGCACAAAAATAATCATTACGGTCTTGCTTAGTCCAAATCACAAAAGGAAATTTATCATGGTGAAACCGCGCTAAATCATCAGCTTCAAACCAAAAGATTTCTTGCCTGTAAACCTTTAATAAGGTTTTTAGATTTTCAGGCATAAATTGCTGCATCCAAGCACCTGCCGTAAAAATCACTTTTTCAGCCTGATAACTAGCCTTATTAGTCTTAATAAAAACAGCAGAATCTGTAAAACTATAAGACAGTACTTCTTCATTTTGCTTTACAACTGCACCATTAGATTGGGCAAGCTCGAGTTGTGTTTCTATGCATTTTTCGGGTCGTAAGATGCCGCTTGAGGCTGAGTAGTAAGCGTGGTCATTGTCGTTTACATTTAGCATAGGGGCGTAGCTTTTTATGCCGTTTGCATCTAGTATTTCATGTTCTACACCGTATTTTTGGGCAATGCTTTGGGTAAGTTCAACAAAGCCTGCGTGCCCATGAAAGCCTGCACCGCCTTCTTTAGGAGCAATGATGAGCCCACCTGATGGATGAAAGAGGGTTTCGCTGCTTGCTTCTTCTATTTCGCTCCAAAGTTCAAAGGATCGCTTGATAAAGGGTTGGTAGAACTCACCTTCCCCGTTAGCCCAGCGGGTTATGCGTGACTCGCCATGTGATGAGCCTTCGCTGTGAGGTGACACGAATTTTTCTAACCCCAAAGCGTTTACGCCTTGCTTCGCTAAGCTGTGTAAACTTGCGCTGCCCATAGCCCCTAAACCAACAACAATGACTTCATAGGTATTCATGTATTACCTCGCATGCTTAGCTTCATATGAGCCTGCGTGGATTCTCAAAAACAGGCTTGTTTTCTAAAATGCGTTGGGGTGACAAAATACTTAAATCAAGACTAATGTCTTGACCTAAAATGCATTCGCTTAAATAACGCCCAATAGCGTGACACTGCTGTAAGCCATGCCCTGAAAAGCCATTGGCCAAATACAAGCCCTTTATATCTGGCCATTCACCAATTATGCCGTTAGCATCGAGCGTATTGTAAGCATAAAGACCTGCCCACATTTTAGTCATTTTGAGCTGCTCGAGTTCGGGTAAGTAGTGGGCCAAGACGGGCCAAATGTATTCTTCGAAGCGTTCTTTGCTGCAACTAAAATCGTCGTAAGTTTCAGGATCACTTGCTAGTGCGCCGCCTGTTGAAAAGTTACCTTCGGCTTCGTGAAACAAATAATTGCCTGTTGGTAAGAAAAAGGCTGGTAAGCGTTTGCTGGTTTTTATATGTGATTTTATAAAATAGACTTGTCTTTTTATGGGTTTTATAGGTAGCTTCACACCAATAGCTTCTGTTATTAGGTTAACCCATGCACCTGCGCTAGCTAGCACAACAGAAGAGCTAATCACATCGCCATTTTTGAGTTTGGCACCCGTGATTTCTTTAGCTGAACTTAGTAAGCACTCTACATCTGCTTCAATGTAACTTGCACCTAATGATATGGCTTTGTTTCGGTAAGCTAGCAACATATCTAAAGGCGAGAACGAGCCATCTTTTGGGCCAAACGTAGCCCCCACACAGTCATCAAGATTAAAATGCGGATAGAGTTCTTTGACCCCAGCCGGCTCGAGCCACTGAACATCAGCGCCTAAGCTTTGCTGTCTAGCTAGCCCTTCAAGAGCAGCCTCTTTGCTTTCTTCATTAACAATAAAAAGATTACCTTCTTGCTTAAAGGCAATATCAACTTCTTTGCCATCTACTGCCATGTCTTGCGCAAAAGTTTTGTAGACTTCTTGACCATAAAGTGACATTTGAATGTTTTCTTTAAGATTAAATTGAATACGTTGATTACCATCTGAAAGCACGCTACTAGATTTATGGTAAGACGCGTCTTTTTCTATGACCGTGACCTTAAGATTAGGATTAGCTTTTAGTAAATAATAAGCGGTAGCGCTACCCATGACTGCGCCACCAACAATAAGTACATCTACGGTTTCGCTAGCCATGTATTAATCCTTTTGCTCTTTGGCTTCAAGCTTTTCAATAGCTCCCGCTGCTTCTTTCCAAGCACTAAAACCCCCTTCAATATGCGCAACATTTGTCATACCCATATCTTGCAAAGCTTTAGTAGCCAAAGCACTACGCCACGCAGAACCACAGTAAAGCACAAATTCTTTATCTTCTTGCGCAAAAACCTCTTTATGATAAGGGCTTTCAGGGTCAACCCAAAACTCGAGCATGCCTCTTGGTGCATGCACAGCGTTGGGTAATTTGCCTTGCTTTTCTAATTCGCGAATGTCACGAATATCCACCAGCACAACTTTATCGTTTGTTAGCAACTCGAGTGCGTCTTTTAGGGGATAGGTTTTTACTTGTGCATTGGCTTCTGCTATAAGGTCTTTATAGCCTTTTTTTAGGGTCATATGGTTCTTCCTTTTGCTTGCTTTAGTGAGGGGTGGTTGGGTAACTAATAGGGTCAATCACGGCTTCTATTACGCAGGCTTTAGCTTTAGTAAATGCTGCTTGAAAGACTTGCTGGCAGCTTTCTATACTGTTTATTAAGTAATACTCTAAATCATAAGCCGCTGCAATATGCTTAAAGTCAGGGTTCAAAAATTCAGTACCAAAACTTTCATGGCCCGACCTTTGTTGAGCTGACCTTATTAAATCAAGTGCCGAGTCATTCATAATTAAAGTTATAACAGGAAGCTCGAGTTCTTTTATAATGCCGAGTTCACCCATAACCATGCTAAAACCTGCATCTCCTGTTATGCACAGGGTGACTTGCTCTAGCGCAACAGCTCCTGCAATAGCAGCACTTAAACCAAAGCCCATGGCAGACAGGCCGTTTGAAAGCATGTAACGGTTTGGCTGATAAGCTGGCCAGAGTAGTGCGCTAGCTATTTTGTGGGAACCTACATCGGTGGTGACAAGACAATCATCTGGCACATAAGCTCGAGCTATTTTGAATACATCTTGCGGCAAAATATATCCTTGTGCTGCTTTAGGTAAGGGTTTTGTATTTAAGGCATGTTGAAAAGTGGCAACTCTAGGCTGCCCCCAGGTTTCATCTGCTTTTGAACTAAGCGTAAGTTGCTTTAAGATGGCAGGTATATTGCCAGTAAGTTCAATACTAGCTGGAATCGTTGGTTGAAGATTTTCCCAAGCTGCTATCCAGATAAGCTCAGCTTGTTCCTGCCACGGTTTAACCAGTTCAACCACATCAAAACCAATTGCAATTATTAAATCAGCTTCTTTGATTAGCTCGTATACAGGGTCATTTCTTGTTAAGCCAAGCGTTCCAGCAGACAAGGAATGCTTATCAGATAAGGCACCTTTTGCTTTGGGTGTAACAATAACAGGAGCGTTAATACTTTCAGCAAACTGCATTAACTCACCGTAAGGCTTTTGCGGCTCGAGTCCTAAGCCTGCAATAAGGATGGGTTTTTTTGCTTCAGTAATTACTTTTTTTGCAGCTTGAAGGCTTGCTTCGAGCTTAGTTAGGGAGGCTTGCTTAAGCTCCTTTGTGGTAGCTCTAATTTTTTCTAGAACTGGCTTTGCTGCCATCTCACGACTCAAACTCAAATGAACAGGGCCTAAACGCCCTTCTTTCATAATACCCAAAGCTTGCTCTACTGTTGTGAAGATGTTTTCTGGGTTTAAACTTGAGCTAAATTTTGTTATGGGTTTAAAGATGCTTTGCAAGTCATAAACTTGGTGCGTGTGGTCAGGTAGAAGAGATTGATTGGTTTCTGCTGTTATGAGTAGCACGCCCGCCCTATCTAAATCAGCATGTGCCATACCCACAAATGCATTTGTGGCGCCTGGACCTAAGGTTGTTAAACACACACCTAATTTACCAGTAAGTCTGGCATAGACATCTGCCATGAAAACGGCCGAGCTTTCATTTCGTACAAGCACAAAACGAATGCCTTCTTGTCGTAACGCCTCCATGACTTCAACGTTTTCACCACCAGGCAGACCAAAGACGCAGTCTAACTTGGCTGTCTTAAGTAGGCTTACTAACCTTTGAGCTACTGTTTTTTCTTGACGCATAAAAAAGCTTAACCTTTCTACTCTGGCTCAAAACTCTTGCTAGAACAAGCAATTGGCATTTTACTATTTCAATCTAAAAGCATTTTTAGCTAAGCTTTAAAGAAACCCTACCCAAAGTACCAAAATCTGCCATAATCTCTTGACCAGCTCGAGCTGTATATACATCCATACACACGCCTGTTGTTACATAATCATTTTGTTTTAAGTGAAGTCCTTGTTCACTTAAGCTGTTGGCTAGCCAAGCAAGTACATTTAAAGGATTCCCCAGTGCCCTGTCACCACGTCCTTTGGTTTCAAGCTGGCCATCTACAAAGAGTAATACTTCATGATTCGGGTAATCAAATGACTGCCAGTTGTTATTAGCTTCAGCTTGAATCCAGCCGCCATGAATGGCATTATCAGCAGCTGTAATAGGTGCATTAAACTTTGACCAGTCAGCCAAATGATGATGAACCACTTCTATTGAAGGCATAACTGATTTTATGTAAGGCAGTATAGTCGTTGCATCATAATGCCCAGTCGGTACATCTGCTGCCATTTGAAACGCAAATTCTGGCTCAATCACTATCATGCTAAAGTCGGCAGCTTTTAGTTCAGCAGGGCTTTGCCAGTGCAGACTTGACAGAAGCTGGCCAAATACAGGCTCAGTGGTATTAAGTAGTTTTTGAGCAGCTACGCTAGTACAACCAATCTTATAACCAATACGCTCCCCACCCAAGACAGCAAGAAGCTTAGTGACAAGCACCGTTTGAACCTCATAAGCTTCAGTCATAGTGCTAGGCTCGAGTTCCGCGGGTAAAGCATCATGCCTTTTATTGTCGTAACGTAATTCAAAGAAAAAATCTGCTACTGCCTCAATATTCATTTAACCTCTTTATCGTATACTTTGCTTAGCATAAAATTAAATTATCACAGTCCCAAACAAAAAATGTGGGTTCTGAACGTTTAGAGAAATCAATTTTACACTCAATGTAACTTCTTTTAAAAAACACATGGAAGCAAGAATAATTAGAACCTTAAGCAGCTCGAGTCTTGAAACATATTTTGACAAATACAAAGAATATTTCAGCTATTTTGAATAATTGTCCTTCATTAGTTTAATCGTTTAACTACTTTACTCACAGGAACAATGCGGCGTATTAACTGTTTACCAACAAACATACACAGGTCATTGACAGCGATTCGGTATAAAAGATAAACTTCGAACGTATTAAATTTAATTATGGAAAGGTACACATTTATGAAAAAAATATTAGCTATTTTTGCAACCTTAGCTGTTGTTACTTCTTTTGCATTTGCGCAAGAATGCACTGATGCACTTGGTTGTGTCGAAGTTGGCGAAGGCGACCCTATTGTTATTGGCTACATGCTAACCACTTCAGGTGCAACCTCGTTTTTAGGTGAAGACTCTGTTGGCGGCATTGAGCTGGCTATTAGCGCCCGTGACGGTGAACTTATGGGTTACGAAATTGAGCTTGTTGGCGAAGATAGCCTTTGCTCAACAGAGGGTGGCCAAGCCGCTGCTCAGCGTATTGCCGCTGACGAAACCGTTATTGGTGTTGTAGGCACAAACTGTTCATCAGCTGCTACAGCTGCACTTCCTATTATTAGTGAAGCTGGTTTGGTGCTTATTTCTCCTTCTAACACCTCACCTATCTTGACCAGTGCTGACACAGCAGCGGGTGGTGTTTGGCAACCTGGCTACTACCGCACTGCTCATAACGACTTGTTCCAAGGTGCTGTTGCTGCTCAGTTTGCTTACGATGTGCTAGGTGCTCGTAGCGTTGCTACTGTTCACGATGGTAGTGCTTACGCAGAAGAGTTACAAAAAGTAATGGCTCTAGAGTTTGAAAAGCTTGGTGGCACCGTTACTTTGCAAGGCGCTGTTAATGTTGGCGATACAGACATGACCGCTATTCTTACTGAAATTGCCTCAGATACTCCAGATCTTATCTATGCTCCTTTATTTCAGCCTGAGTCTGACTTTATGTGGGCACAAAAAGGCAACATTTCAGGTCTAGAAAACACAACACTAATGGGTGCTGATGCAAGTCTTGTTGACGGCTTCCCTGAAGCAGCTGGTAGTGCTGCTGTTGGTAGTTACCTTTCTGGTCCTTTTGTTGCAAACGAAGCATACGATGCGCTTCTTGCAGCTTGGGCTGATGAAATTGGTGGCGTTCCACCAAGTGGTTTCCATGCTCACGCTTACGACGCAGCGAACATGATTCTTGACTCAATCGAAGCTGTTGCGATTGAAACTGATGATGGCATTTTAATTGGCCGTCAAGCACTTCGTGATGCGCTAGATTCCATTTCTGGCTACCAAGGCGTTATTGGTACTATTACCTGTGGTCCTACAGGTGACTGTGCTACGGGTGAAGCGCTAGCCGTTTTCGAAATCACTCAAGCTGAGGTTGATGGAAACTGGCCTGCTCCTGTTGCTTGGAAACCAGGTAACTAATTTCTTAAATTTTTTAAAGAATCTCAAAGCAAAGCTTTGAGATTCTTTAAATCATGTTTTATTTGAACAGCAAAAGCCAGAGTAAACCACTTACTCTGGCTTTTGTTTTAAGGCCAATCATTTTAGTGAAACAGTAATCAGGAATCAGGAAGCTTCATTATGAAACTAAAGCTTTGTAAGCAGAAATTTACTTTATGTTAAAGCGTTATAAAGAAAACTTTAACTGGGTAGATTTAACTATTGATATTTTACGTATTGTCATTATTATTTTAGTTCTCGTTGGCTCTTTTAATACTTTATCTTCAGGAAAATACACCGGTTCACAGTGGCTAACCCTCCTTATATCTGGGCTAGCTCAAGGAAGTATTTATGCGCTTGTAGCTCTAGGCTATACGCTTGTTTATGGCATTTTGCTTATGATTAACTTTGCCCATGGTGAAGTTTATATGGCAGGTGCATTTACAACTGTTTTCTTAGCAGAAGCCCTTAACCGCGCAGGCATACTTAATACCTACCCGCTTTTATCAATTATCATTTTGCTTGGTTTTGCAGGACTTGTTTCTATGACAGTTGCTGTCATTTTGGAACGCATAGCCTATCGACCCCTAAGAAATAGTCCGCGTCTTGTACCACTCATTACAGCCATCGGTGCATCATTTTTCTTGCAATACACCTTTAGAGGTTTTTATGGTTCTGGGTTTAAAAGCTACCCAACTATTAATTCTTTAAGTGGCACTTGGGTCTTTGGTGACCTCATTATTCCTGTTGCGCAAGTCTTTGTATTTGGCGCAGCACTTATGCTCATGAGCATTTTGTACTGGCTGGTTGAGCGCACACGTTTAGGCAAAGCCATGCGCGCCGTATCTGAAGATAAAGAAGTAGCTAGGCTTATGGGTATAGATGTTGACAAAATCATCATGTTTACTTTCGCTCTGGGTGGCTTTTTAGCTGGAGCAGCAGGCGTTATTAACGGTGTTTTTAGACCTCAAGGTGTCAACTTTTTCATGGGCTTTATTCTTGGTATTAAAGCCTTTACCGCTGCAGTACTTGGTGGCATTGGTAACATTAGGGGCGCTATGCTTGGCGGTTTGTTTCTTGGTGTCATTGAAACCATTGGCCCTAACCTTGTTTTATCAGGCTTAGGCATACCTAGTGCAAATCAGCTTAAAGATGTCATTGCATTTACTATGCTCGTTCTTATTCTTATCTTTCGTCCGCAAGGCTTACTGGGTGAAAGACTTTCAGAGAAGAAGGCTTAAGCTATGGAAAAAACAAACAAAAACCTATGGCTATATGCCCTTCGCATAGGCTTAGTTGCAGGTATAGCTTTACTGTATTTAGGCGCAGTAGGCATGCTTTCAGTATTTAATGAACGTGAACTTGTACGTGACCTCATAAACCTAGGTCAAGTTTTACTGCTCATCCCGACCGTAGTAGCAAGCATAATGATCTCACAGAAATTCAAAGAAAGCTCGAGTGACAAAACACAAACTCAGTGGGTTAGCTTGCTGGCAACCATTGCTGCGGCAATAATTGTGGTTTTACCTAGCTTGCTTATTTTAGCTTTAGGCGAAATGATTGATATTCGTTCAATGTTTGTTAACTTTAGTCGAGACTGGATTGAAGTTATTACCCTTGATAATCGCAACGCGCTTCTTAGGGGTAGTTTTTTACTAACCTTAGCTTCAATAGTTACGGCTATCATCATAACGTTTTTTAGCTTCTTACCAATACGGGTTCGTAAAGGTCTTTCTTTAGGTGTTTCTATTAGCCTTCTTGTGGCCATGTTTGGTGAAACGCTACGCCTCATTTTGCAAGAAAGTTTACCTAAAGATGCCATGGACTTCATTTTTAGAAGAAGCACCATGAAGCAAACCCCTTTCTTCTTGCTGCTTGCAATTACAACAAGTCTAAGCTTGGTCTGGGCATTTAATGGTGACCGTGTTCGAAAACGCTACTCGAGCTTTACTCCTAAACAGCAAATAACAACGGTTCGTATTTGGCAAAGCCTTGGCATTGCGTTACTGCTTGCGCTCCCTTGGCTCATTGGTCGTTCTTTGAGTGATGTTGCAGTGACGGTTGGTTTATTTATATTGATGGGTTTGGGTTTAAATATTGCCATTGGTTTGGCTGGCCTGCTTGATTTGGGTTATGTAACCAACTACGCTGTGGGCGCTTACGTGCTGGCAGTACTCACTTCTACAAGTGCATTTGGTCGTGGTGGCGAAGTCATGAACTTCTGGATAGTCATTCCCATTGCTATTCTTTGCGCCATGTTTGCAGGCTTTATTTTTGCTGTGCCTGTACTAAAAATGCGTGGGGATTACCTAGCTATTGCGACGCTAGGTTTCGGTGAAATCATAGGTAAACTTGCCATATCTGATTGGCTTAAACCCGTTATTGGCGGCGCTCAAGGTATCTTGTTTATTCCTAAACCAAATTTCTTCGGACTCGAGCTTAAGAATCCTGAGCAGCTTTACTACTTGGTTTTGGTGGCTTGTATCGTTACGCTATTTGTGTCTATTAGGCTGAATAACTCACGTATTGGTCGCCAGTGGATGGCTATTCGTGAAGATGAAGATGTTGCTTTGGCTATGGGTATTGACACCGCACGCTCTAAGCTTTTGGCTTTCACCTTAAGTGCAGCAACAGGCGGTATTGCGGGTGCGATTTTTGCCGCTAAAGTAGGTACTGTCTTTCCGAAAAGCTTTATTGTGCTTGTGTCTATTAACGTGCTGAGTCTAATTATTGTGGGTGGCATGGGTAGCAATATAGGTATCATTATCGGCGCACTTGCGCTAATTGGTTTACCTGAGTTACTACGTGAATTCTCAGAGTTTCGTTGGTTACTCTACGGCGCACTGCTTATCTTTATGATGATTCGTAAGCCTGACGGATTTATTCCTTCAAAAGTCCGTCAACGCGAATTACAAGACCCCAACGAACAGGCAACCGCATAATGGCACTCAAAAAGCTTTATATAAGGATGAATCATGGCTAATCAAGATGCAATCTTAAAAGCAGAAGGTATGGTTAAACGCTTCGGTGGCTTAACCGCTGTAAACAATCTTGACTTCCAAATTCCACGCGGCCAGATTTCAAGCATCATTGGGCCAAACGGAGCAGGTAAAACCACCTTCTTTAACTGCATAACAGGCTTCTACAAAATAGATGAAGGTGAAATTCTCTTAAATGGCAAGCCAATTCACCGAAAGAGCCCTGACCAAATAACTCGAGCTGGCATAGCGAGAACCTTTCAAAACATTCGATTGTTTAATAATATGACGGCTTTAGAGAACATTATGGTGGGTCAAGAAGCGCATCTTAAGTCCTCTTGGATTGGCGCTATTTTGGGTACACCTGCTACTCGAAAAGAAGTCAAAGAATCAGAACAAAGAGCCAATGAGTTAATGCAGTTTGTTGGTTTAAGAGGCAAGGGTGATTTGCTTGCTAAGAACTTGTCTTATGGTGATCAAAGACGCTTGGAAATTGCAAGGGCATTGGCAAGTAAGCCTCAGCTCATTTTGCTTGATGAGCCCACAGCTGGCATGAACCCCAGTGAGACAGCAAACACTACTGACTTCATTCAAAAATTGTGTGATGATCTAGGCATAACAGTTGTTTTAATTGAGCATGATATGCGTGTTGTCATGGGCATTAGTAAGTACATTACGGTGCTTGATTATGGTAAGAAAATTGCTGAGGGTGTACCTGCAGATATTCAGAGTAATCCTATTGTCATTGAAGCCTACTTAGGTAAAGGCGCAGCAGCCGAAGCAACCATCAAGCTAGGAGATAACTAAATGGCACTCTTAGAAGTAGAAAACATAAATAGTTACTACGGCAACATTCACGCTTTGAAAGACATTTCTTTTACTGTTAATGAGGGCGAAATTGTCTCTCTAATTGGTGCCAATGGGGCTGGCAAAAGCACTACTTTGCGCACAGTCTCTGGCCTTATGAACTCTCGAACAGGCAGCATAAAATACAACGGTAAAGACATATCAAAAGTCAGAGCAGACGAATTGCCTGCCCAAGGTATTGCCCTTGTACCCGAAGGTCGCGGCGTATTTGCAAGCTTAACTGTAGAAGAAAACCTTGACTTGGGCGCTTACACCCGCAAAGCCAACAAACAAGTAAAAGCTGACTTGGAAAGCATGTATGAGCTATTTCCCCGCTTAGGAGAACGCAAAAAGCAATATGCAGGCACCATGAGTGGTGGTGAGCAACAAATGCTAGTTATTGCTAGAGCGCTCATGTCGCAACCCAAACTCTTACTGCTAGATGAGCCCTCTATGGGTTTAGCCCCTGTACTTGTAGACGCTGTCTTTGACACCATTCAAAGAATACAAAAAGAAGGCGTAACCGTACTGCTAGTAGAACAAAACGCCCACATGGCGTTGCAAGTAGCAGACCGTGGCTATGTATTACAAAGCGGACAAATAGTCATAGCCGACAGCGCTGAAAAACTAAGAAAAGACCCAGCCGTACAAAAAACCTACTTAGGTATTTAGCTCAAAAAAAAGAAGAAAAGCTCGAGTGTTAAACACTCGAGCTTTTTATTTGTTTGGTACGTCCTCCGCTTCTGTGGGGCATCATCGGAGGACGCTAGTGATGCAACCAACGTTTTTGACTTATAGCCAGCTTACGCTAGTTAAGTTAAATCTAGCAGTTTAAAGATGTTTAAGAGCCTTATTTTTTCACTCGGTTGAAATTAACCGCATTTTCTGACCTCCATAGTATTTCAACCTGTAACCGCTTTAGGGTTCAAAAGTTCCAGCTTGGCAAGTCTGGAAGGAACACCTTAAGTCACTATAGTGACTTGCCTATGAAGTGCAACAAAAGGGTTCTTTTACAAAATGCAAACGAACCCTAACGTTACTTAACTTGCATTTAGAACTTCAATACACTCTAAGCAAATTGTTTTTAAAGGCAATCATTAAACTTTTATTGACCCCAATAAATACACCACTGTAAGACCCTTCATCAAGACTATTATCTCCTAATAGTGTCTCACTCATTTCTATAACCGTTCCACCAGCTTGCGCTTTTTCAGGTCTGGCATCAAGAAACTGAAAAACCTCGTTATTCTGCAAAACATTATTACCAGCATCACTACCGGTACCTAAATCAAGCTTCTGAACTTCCTGAGTGACCCTAATACCAAACTGTTTATTATGAGAGAAACTCGAGTTTCTTACTTTTAAGCTGCCCCCTGATAGATCCATACCAATAGTGTTTTGATTTGCTTCAGTGTTTTTTAAGCTAAGCTCAGCATCATTTAAAACCGCAATTCCTGTTACATTGCTTGTTGCTTTAACATCTTCAAGTATTACCGAAGTTTCTTCGCCAAAAAAGCCTCCAAAAAGACCAAAGTTTAAGGTCGTTCCTAGCAAATTCAGTGTTGCTTGATTAAGCGCTGCCGCACCTACAAAACTACCAGAAAACACTGACTCACCCGTCACTACCGTCGTAGCACTTGCGTAGTTCCATAAGCCAGCAGCACTCGAGTTTATGCGTACATTTTCTAGCTTAAGGTTATGAGCGCTGCTTAAGACTGCGTACTCAAAATCTTGCATGAGTAAGTTAGAAATACTGACATCATTTGCTGCTACAAAGCCAATAGAGTATGACCCAACCTTTTTTCCTCTAAGAATAGTTGTTGCATCCTCCCCTATTATGCTTATACCTTCAGAGACATTTGGGCTTAGCCCGTCATTTGCTACAAGACCAGGAAGCTCATTACCATGCGGCCATACTGGCCAAACTTCACCACTAGCTTCGCTGTATTCGCCTGCGGCAAGCCTAATAGTATCACCCGATTTGGCAAAGCTTAAAGCTTTAGTTAAGCTACGCCAAGGCAAATCTATAGTGCCTTTACCACTCGCATCTAAACCAGCTGGACTGACATGAATGGCTGTTACTTCAATGACTTTATCTAACTCAAAACTATTACCCTTTACGTCAAACTTTAAATTTCTAAAGCCTAAACTTGCACCGTGAGGAATCAATATCTTCAGACTCACAGTGTCTTCTGATTGACTTTCTAAACTAACTGTTAAACCCTCTAAGCTAGGCTTACTAAACTCAGTCAGGTTTTCACCCTGAAGCTCGAGTACAGCCTCAGCACCTTGCCTAAGTTGTAAACTTTCACCATAATCTTCAAGCTTAACCTCAGTAATGCTAGCTGGTGGAGGCAACACCAAAACACTAACCTCAAACTCTTTTTCAATTATGCCACTGCTAGCCTTAAGAAGTAACTCATAATCACCCTCATCGGCATTCGTTTTTAACTCGAGCTGTGCCGAATTTTCATCTTCAAAAACCACACTAGCTAAACTACTAAACCCTGAAGGTAAATCTTGAAACTCGAGCTTTATTGCTGCGTTAAATCCTGCTTCTTTTAAAACTTGTACTTGCAATAATTGGCTTTGTCCTTGAATCATGTCAATATCATCATTTAATACGCTTAGTTCAAAACTTGGTCCAACCCCAGGGCAGGCAGTTAAAAGCAGCATAAGAAGCGTGGTAGCTAGTCCTTTAGTAGTATTCATTCTTTTTACCCTTCTGGTAAGAACCATCTGAAAGTGATTGTGTAAACACTGTCCATTGTAGTTGTGCCATCACTAATGCTTAAAACAATAGTCAGGTCACCACCTGCATTTGGTAAACCACGTGGATCAAAGTCAAGATTTGCGCTTGAACCTATAGTTTGAACGGCCTCGCCGTTAAAGCTTGCTGACCAGCTGTAAGTAATGGGGTCGCCGTCTAGATCTGTGGCAGAAGCACTTAACCTTAGGACCGAGCCACCCGTATGAAACCCATTTGCCACAACCTGCTCGTTATTCGCTTTAAAGCGTACTTCAGCTGTCTGAATTTCAGGTGCAGGATTATCTGGTGTTTCACCTACAGCTATACTAATCGTCTTAGAGCTAGATGCCCCTTGTGGATCGGTAGCGGTAAGCGTTACATTGCGATTACTATTAGGATTTTTAAAGCGAACACGAAGCTGGCAGCCCTTATTGCCACCTAGAATCTGATCACCACCTTCAACACTCCAGACATAACTCTCAGGGTTTGTGCAAGGCAAGGTACCTGAACCATTCACACCCTGTTCATTTGCATCAATCGCCCCACCTACAAGGAGATATATCGAATCATTCCACAGAGGCTGGTTGGTGGGTTCACTAATAAAAACACTAGGGGGCGAATTAACCACAGAAACCGTAACAGAATCACTCGAGCTTTTACCTTTACTGTCAGTCACTGTTGCTGTTATGGTTCTTACGCCACCTGTTGGAAAGCCATGTGAGGTAAATAAACCTGACCCAAACGTGCCATCTTTACTAGATGACCATGTGATGTTGCAATTACTATTAAAGAAGCATTCACCATCTTCAGGATCACGGGCTTCCGCTTCAAAATCAACCAGTTTGTTTATATCAAATATCGTGCCACTAGGTGCTGTTATGCTAATGCTCGGGCGACTATTTTCAGCCTGCCCTAAAGGAATCTCATAATTAAGTACAGGTTTCTCAAAACTTACAAGCGTGAAACTTAAAATCTCAACTTCAAAGCCCACCCCTGCTTCTAAACCAGCTGACAGTTCCCAAAGAGGATCACGCGGAATGGCAACATCAATCTTGGCATATGCCCTACCATAAAGAAATGGCCCTGCTATGCCGTAAAGCAAAATGCTAGCTTCCGCACTAGCATAAGCCCGTGCGACCATACTAAGCGCAAAAGCATCTACAAAATAATCTCCATTGCTCTCAACACCACTAATGCTGTTCCAGCCCGATCCCCGCTTCCATTCAGCACCAATTGTGACATCGAGCGACTGCTCAATGCCCATACTAATTTCAGTACCAATCTGACCATCCACCCCAATCTTAATATCAATCTTGGGTGTTAAAACAACCGGAACAGGACCTATAAAAAACGTAATCGGCGCAGTATAAAACTGTGCCACAGCTATTTCTTTTTGTAAACTACCACCAGCAAAACCAGTAAGCGCAAGATTAACTTCCTCCTCAAAGCCAATACCTAATTTCAGTTTTTGGAGCTTAAACAAAAACTTAATATCAACATCAAAAAGAAGTTTAGGTGAGAAAGCAAAAGAACCGTTCAGGCTCAACTGATCATCCTTAGTACTGTTATTGCCATCGGCATCTACAAGCACTTGATTAAAATCAATATTAAAACCAAAGCCCTGCGTTTCTAAGCCCTGCGTACCCAAATCAGTTGGCTCACGCAGTTTAATGCTCACACCCTCTAAAAGTGCTTTACTTGAAACAATATCCGAAGGCAGTATGTCTCGCTCAACATTCAAACTACCTTGCGCAACAGCCTGATCAAGGCTAGCCTGTGTTGTTTCAAGAAGCACAGTACTACCCTCACGCGAAATACCTGTAACCTTACGCAAGTACCCCTCATTAGCAACGCCATTAGGCTCACTCACAATCACATCATTAAGCTCTAAAGACTCGAGTAGGGCAGTGGACTCTGCAAAACGTATGAGCCCTGACTCAAGATTGAAGTCAGTTAAGGCGTTCTTTGTGGCGTCATCGGCAACTTTGGTTGTAAGGGGAATAATGACTTCACTAGGGTTTTGGCCACTAGGCTCAGGAGGACTTGGGCATGCCGTTAAAATAAGCATAAGCCCAATAATTAGCTTTAACAAAATGACCTTTTTCATGTTCTTTCCTTTCGACAACAAGCTTAGAAGCAACGCGTTTGCAAGGCGTTTGAAGAAATGATTTCAGATGAATGGAGATTTATCTGAGACAGAAACTCAAAAGGTGGGAATACAACAAAAGGGGCACCCTAAAATCTAGGATGCCCGAGCGTTAAAGCAGTAATACTATTTCCGTTTACTTTATTAATAAAGTAAACGCGATCTTGGAGTTCC
>CAYGTA010000020.1:0-17991 GCA_964352605.1 uncultured bacterium
TTTTCTTTATCTGCTAAGAATAAAGCGTTTCTTCTGGCTATTAAAAGTAATGAGGATTAAAGGTTTTATTATGACTTTCATTTGTGGCTTTTCCTGCTTGGTGGAAAACTCGAGTTTTCTGTTAATTTGCATTAAATTTTGAGGCGCTTTTATATCTCTTGATGGCCCTTTATCATTGACACTATGCTTAGCTCGTGGCATACTTATTCATCTTTTGTTGCGAATAGTGAAAACGTGTTGCATAATGCGAAACACAGCCTCCTATTTGTAGGAAATTCCGAGGGTTAAGCTATGGTTGTTATTGCTTGTGGCGCACTTGCAAAAGAAATTATTGCCCTTCAGAATCTTAATAACTGGACGTTTGAATTGCGCTGCATTCCTGCAAGCATCCATAATCACCCGCAGCAAATCCCTGAAAAAGTTGAAGAAAAAATTATAGAAGCCCAAAGCCAAGGGCATGAAGTATTCATTGCCTTTGCCGACTGCGGTACGGGCGGTCAACTTGACAGCCTGATTAAGCGCTATGGTGTTACCCGCTTACCCGGAGCGCATTGCTACGAATTCTACGCAACACCCGACATTTTTAAGCACTTACAAGAACAAGAGCTAGGTACCTTTTATCTAACTGACTTTCTAGCCAGACACTTTGACGCCCTCATTTTAGAAGGCATGGGCATAAACAAACACCCAGAACTGCAAGAGATCTACTTTGCTCATTACAAACGCCTCATCTATTTAGCACAAACTAACAACCCTGAGCTTCTTGAACGAGCTAAAGCCGCAGCTAAAAGACTGGGGCTCGAGTTTGAACTTCGTTATACTGGCTTTGGTCAGCTTGCTTCTTCTTTGCAGATGCTTAGCGAGCCACCCCAATCCTCTTTAACTGAAAGGGTACGTTAAGGCATGCCTAACAAATTAACTATTGTTTACTGGAAAGATATACCTACGCAAGTCATTGCCCAAGCAGGTAGAAATCGCCACAGTGTTCCTTTAAGTGATCGTTTTATAAAAGCGGTTGATGCTGCTGCCATGATAAGTGGTGAAACCGATAGCGAAGATTACATGTCGCACTGGCGTAAAGAAACTCGAGCTTGTGGTGACAGTAGCTTAGAAAGTGAAGCAACAAGCTTAGCTGAGGAGCTTGAAGCTCAATTTAGTAAGGAAGCTTTACGTGAACTGATTAAAGCCCAAGGCGTTGCTGCTGACGTGAAGGCTATTTAAGAAAGGATAGCTTTCTGCTTTAGCTTTTAAGCTAGCTTGCTGAAATGCTTACACATAATTTTATGAGCGATACCGTTATTAGTTCTCACAAAAAAGAAGTTGTGATTGGTTTTAATCGTCCTTTTGTCATTATTGGGGAGCGCATTAATCCTACCGGTCGTAAAAAGCTGGCTGAAGAAATGAAAAAAGGTGATTACAGTCGGGTTGAAAAGGATGCCCTTGCGCAGGTTGCAGCGGGTGCTCAAATGCTTGATGTAAATGCTGGTATTCCTTTAGCTGATGAACCAAAAATTTTGGCTGAAACCATTCAGTTGGTGCAATCTTTAGTAGATGTGCCTCTGGCGATTGATTCTTCTATTATTGAGGCGTTAGAGGCTGGTTTAGCTGTTTACAAAGGTAAAGCTTTAGTTAATAGCGTAACGGGTGAAGATGAAAATTTGGAGCGTGTGTTGCCGCTTGTTGCCAAATACGGCGCTGCTGTTGTTGCCATTTCTAATGATGAAACAGGCATTTCTGAAGATCCTGATGTGAGATTTGAAGTTGCGAAAAAAATAGTGAATCGCGCTGCAGATTACGGCATTCCTCATACCGATATTGTGGTTGACCCATTGGTCATGCCTATTGGTGCAATGGGCACCGCGGGTCAGCAGGTCTTTAAATTACTACGCCGTTTAAAAGAAGAGCTTGATGTTAATACGACCTGTGGTGCTAGTAACGTAAGTTTTGGTTTGCCTAACAGGCAGGGCTTAAATGGCGCTTTTTTAAGCATGGCGATTGCTTCTGGCATGACAAGTGCCATTACGAGTCCTTTGCATCCTGAAGTCATGCAGTCTGTTATGGCGGCAAATGTCATGATGGGCACTGACCCGCAATGTATGAAATGGATTAAAACCTACCGCGAGCCCAGTCCTGAAGGGGAAGCAGGCGCACGTGGTGGACGCCGTGAAAGACGGAGAAGAAGCGCGTAATGCTCCTCAGTCTTTCCTTTAAGCTACAGTTTTTGCTCTTAAGCAAAGTAAGGAACCTTTGTGACTGAAATGAGCAGCAAGCAGCACACTGTTATTTTCACCCCTTCAGGTAAACGCGGAAGCTTTGCTGAAGGCACAAACTTACTTGCTGCATCTCGCTCCCTTGGCGTCGATGTTGATAGTGTGTGTGGTGGGCGTGGCATCTGTGGACGTTGCCAAGTAAGCGTAGGCGAAGGAGACTTTCCTAAATTTGCTGTTGTTTCAAAAGCTGCCAGCCTAGGTGAACTCACCGAGCCAGAAAAACGATTTGATGCACGCAAAGGTTTAAAAGCAGACCGACGCTTAAGTTGTCACTGCGCCATTCAGGGCGATCTTGTTATAGATGTGCCAGCTGAAAGCCAAGTACACAAACAAGTTGTCCGCAAAGCAGCAAGCACCAAAAAACTCGAGCTTGACCCTGTTGTTAGGCTTTTTTATGTTGACGTTGTAGAAGCAGATATGCACAACCCTAAGGGTGATTTGACTCGTCTGCAAGATGCCTTGCGGGAGCAATGGGGCTTTGAACACTTAACTGTTGATTTTTCTTTGCTGAGTAGCTTACAAGCCACCTTGCGTGAAGGCAATTGGAAAGTGACTGCGGTTATTTATGATGCTCAGGAAATCATTGCGCTTTATCCGGGTTTACGTACCGATGTTTACGGTATGGCTGTAGATATTGGCTCAACTACTATTGCTGCACATTTGACCAATTTAACAGATGGAAACGTCTTAGCATCAGCTGGACTTATGAACCCTCAAATTCGTTTTGGTGAAGACCTCATGAGTCGTGTGTCTTACGTCATGATGAACCCCAACGGCGATAAAGAAATGACCAAGGTTGTTCGCGAGGCTTTAAATAGCCTTGCAAAAACCGTTGCTAAAGATGCTGGCATTAAAGCTAGCGATATTCTTGAAATTAGCTTTGTTGCTAACCCTGTCATGCATCATCTTTTGTTAGGCATTAACCCTATAGAACTAGGCGGGGCACCGTTTGCTTTAGCCACAGACCAAGCCATGACACTAAACGCCAAAGATTTAGACTTGAAACTCCACGCTGGTGCTAAAGCCTATCTTTTGCCTTGCATAGCAGGGCATGTGGGTGCTGACACGGCAGGCGTTGTCTTATCAGAAGCACCGAATTTGGCTGAAGAAATGACCTTACTGGTAGACATAGGTACCAACGCAGAAATTGTACTTGGTAACAAACATAAACTTGCTGCCTGCTCGAGTCCTACAGGACCAGCGTTAGAAGGAGCCCAAATAAGTAGTGGGCAACGCGCTGCACCTGGCGCACTCGAGCGTGTGCGTATTGACCCTCTTAGCTTAGAGCCTCGCTTTAAAGTTATTGGTTGTGACTTATGGTCAGATGATCCTGCTTTTGAAGCTGCAACTGCGTCTTTGCCTATTAGTGGTATTTGCGGTAGTGGCATTATTGAAGTTTTAGGCGAAATGTTTCTGGCAGATATTATTCGTCCTGATGGCAGTATTAACGGCAGTATTGAACATCCGCGCATCCTCAAAAAAGATGCTACTTATGAGTACTTAGTGTTTGAAGGCAATCAGGCAAAAGGGGATGTGCGTATTAGCGTTACGCAGCAAGATGTACGCGCCATACAGTTAGCAAAAGGCGCACTTTTTGCAGGCATCCAACTGCTCATGGAAAAGCTGAAAGTTGAACAGATTGATCGTATTGCTTTGGCAGGTGCGTTTGGAAGTCATATAGATACCAAGTATGCACTCATTTTAGGCTTTATTCCAGATTGTGATTTAGATAAAGTTACATCTATTGGCAATGCCGCTGGGGACGGCGCATTGCAAGCCCTATTAAGCAAAAAAGCGCGCTTAAGTATAGAAGAAACCGTTCGCAGCATTGAAAAAATAGAAACCGCTATTGAACCTCGTTTCCAAGAGCATTTTGTTGATGCACTAGCCATTCCAAATAAAAGCTTCGCCTTTCCTAAACTCGAAGCTGCCCTTGGTTTACCAAACTTATTAGAAAAAGCTCGAGCTTTTACTTCCTCAAACGAGGGTGAAGGTGGTCGCCGCAAGCGTCGTCGCAGGACGGTCGCATGAATTCAAGGAATCTATTACAAGAGTTGCTAAGTCGCTTTGGTCTTTTAAACACAGCACAACCCCCTCTTGATTCAAAGTACTTATCTTTAAGGAGACAAAATGGCTGATTTAGATGATTTAGATTTATCGAGTTTAGATGATGAAGAGCTTGTTGAGCAAATGCATGACGATCTTTATGACGGTCTAAAAGAAGAAATTGCTGAAGGCACACAAATTCTTTTAGATCGCGGTTGGTCTGCTGAAAAAGTGCTTAATGACGCGCTTGTTGCTGGCATGACAGTTGTTGGTATCGATTTTCGTGACGGCATTTTATTTGTTCCAGAAGTCTTAATGGCAGCCAATGCCATGAAGGCAGGCATGTCTATTCTGAAACCCATCTTGTCAGAATCAGATGTTGAACCTATAGGCAAAATGGTGATAGGCACAGTCAAAGGTGACATTCATGATATTGGTAAAAACTTAGTTGCAATGATGATGGAAGGCGGCGGTTTTGAAGTTATTGACTTAGGTATTAACAATGACGTTGACAAATACATGGCAGCCATAGAAGAACACAAACCCGATTTTCTTGGCATGTCAGCCCTACTCACCACCACCATGCCTTACATGAAAGTCGTCATTGACGAACTCAAAGAACGCGGCATGAGAGACGATTATATTGTGCTCATTGGCGGGGCACCCGTCAATGAGGAATTTGCCCAAGCTGTTGGCGCAGATGCCTACTGCCGTGACGCAGCTGTAGCCGTAGAAACCGCCAAAAATCTAATAGCTCAAAAGAGAGCAGCTCGAGTTTAATGGCGCGAGCTAGTAGAGGCTCGAGTCGTCGTGATTCTTTAAGAGCGTCGCGTACAGCTCGTGCTGTAGGTACGGTTAATCATTTAGAACGTAAACTTAACCCTGTTGAATCGCTAGATGCTGAAGGGGTTGCGCTTATCCATAAAGCGTCTATGCGCCTCCTTGAAAATCAGGGGTTTTTGATTCTTGATTACCCGAGCGCACTTGAGGTCTTTAAAGCTCATGGTGCTACCGTTAAAGATAATCTGGTTTATCTTGACGAGGCAACCTTGATGCATTATGTCAATATGGCACCAAGTAGCTTTACTCTGCTAGCTCGTGACCCAAAGAACAACGCGCATATTGGGGGCGACAGCATGGTTTTTGCGCCTGTTTATGGGCCTCCTTATGTCGCTGATTTTGATACAGGGCGTAGACCAAGTACCTTAAATGATTTTCATAACTTCACCAAATTAACCCATATGATTCCAAACTTACATCATGGCGGGGGCACGATTGTGGAACCTAATGATGTAAGTGTAAATACGCGCCATATGGACATGGTGATGTCTCATATTACCCACCACACCAAAGCTTTTATGGGCAGCGTTACGCATGCTGATAATGCGGCTGACAGCATTACCATGGCGCGCATTCTCTATGGCAAAGATGAGATTGAGCAAAACCCAGGTTTACTCTCGCTAATTAATGTCTCGAGTCCTTTAAGGCACGACGATCGCATGCTTAGCGTGATTGATGTTAATGCCAAAGCCAAACAAGCCTTAATCATGGCACCTTTTACTATGGTTGGTGCAACCTCACCAACTTCACTGGCAGCAACTATTGCACAACTTAATGCTGAAGCTTTAATTAGTGTTGCTTATGCACAAATGATTAACCCAGGCACACCTTGTTTGCTTGGTTCTTTTATTTCAATTGTTGATCTTAAAAGTGGCGCACCCACTTTTGGTACAGGTGAGCAAAATCTGCTTATTTACGCAGCAACCCAAATGGCACGCCACTACAACTTACCTGTGCGTACAGGCGGTAATTTTACAGCCACCCAAACTGCTGACTACCAAGCGGGTTACGAATCAGCCAGTACCTTCTGGCCAACCGTTCAAGCAGGAACCAATTTTGTCCTTCACGCAGCAGGCTGGCTCGAGGGCGGGCTTATAGCTGGTTATGAAAAGTTTATTTTAGATACCGAATCGCTTGGCTTTATGGCCAATTACCAGCGTGGCATTCAACTTAACGAGGAAGAATTTGCGCTTGATGCTTATGAAGAAACACCGCCCGGAGGACATTTTTTAGGGGCAGCTCATACAATGCGGCACTACGAGACCGCGTTTTACTCACACAAAGTCTTTAATATGGATAATTACGAAAAGTGGCAGGCAGAAGGCATGAAAGACAGCTATCAGCGTGCCAATGCCATATGGAAGCAAATGCTTGCAGAGTACGAGCAACCTGCCTTAGCTGAAGATAAAAAAGAAGAACTAGAAGCCTTTATGGCTTGGCGTAAAGAACAGATTGCAAAAGGTCAACCTCGTAAAGAATGGGAGGGCCTAGGGTAATGGAAAAAGTGGGTAATTGGAACCTTGGAAACGCTTTTTTCTTTGCTTGCTTTCACTTCATCTTTAAAGCTGAGGTCGGTGTTTTAAGCATAAAGAGCATTTTATGAGCTTGCAACGTGACCCTAACACACGCATTGTCATTCTGGGTGCTGGCATTGTTGGTTGCAATATTGCTGAGCGTTTAACTGAACTGGGCATGAAAAACGTTACGGTACTTGAAAAAGGCCCTTTATTTCATACAGGTGGAAGCAGTTCCCATGCTCCTGGGCTTGTTTTTCAAACCAACGGCTCTGAAAGCATGATGAAAGCAGCCATGCAAAGTGTCGCTAAGTTCAGTGCTTTAAAGCATAAAGATGGCCCTGCTTACTTGCCAGTCGGTGGCATTGAAGTTGCAGAAACGCCAGCACGAATGCAAGAGCTTAAGCGCCGTTACAGTTTTGCAAGATCTTATGGGCAGCATGAGGTAAACCTACTTTCGCCTAAAGAAGTCGCTGAGCTTAGCCCTTGGGTTAACCCTGAAATGATTCAAGGGGGTTACCATATCCCTCGTGACGGTATAGCCAAAGCTGTGCGTGTTATGGACGCACTCGCTGAGCGCAGCATGGCGCGGGGCGCAACCTTTCATGGTCACACAGAAGTTCTAGATATTGAATTAAAAGATAATGCTGTTCGCAGCGTCAAGACCAACAAGGCTGACTTTGAAGCTGATATTGTGGTGTGCTGCGCAGGCATTTGGGGCCCCAAAATTGGCAAGATGGTAGGCGTTAGCATTCCTTTGCAACCTTTAGAACATCAACTTGTGCACATGATGCCGCATGCATCCCTGAGCACTCTAAAGGGCGCAGCTTGGGAAACCCAGCATCCCATTTTAAGAAATCAAGATAAAAGCATGTACTTTAAACAACTTGAAGACAGTTATGTGGTTGGCTCTTATCAGCACCGCGGCATACCTGTAAAGGCTGAAAATATAAAGAGTTGGAAAGAAGCCGAACTTAACGGAATGCGTCGAAATGAACCAAGTATTCATCCGTTTACAGCTCAAGACTTTGAAAAACCGCTGCGTGACGCTATTGAGTTATTACCCAATTTAGCTGACTGCGGCATTGATTGGGGTATGAACGGCATGTTCAGCTTCACCCAAGACGGCATGAGCATTTTTGGTGAATCAAGTCAAGTAAAAGGATTCTGGAGTGCAGAAGCTGTCTGGGTCACGCATTCGGGTGGCTTTGGTGACGCTCTAGCCGAATGGATAGCGCTTGGGCGACCCCAAACGCTTGACTTGCGCGAGCACCACATAGCTCGTTTTGAAAAACACAGCAAAAGTCAAGCTTACATTCAAGAGCGAGCCTGCCAGAACTATGTTGAAGTGTACGACCTCATTCACCCACGCCAACCCATGCTCAGCCCACGCCCTCTAAGAGTAAGTCCCTTTTACGCACAGCAAAAAGAACTTGGCGCATTCTTCTTAGAATCTGCTGGTTGGGAGCGCCCTCAGTGGTTTGAGGCAAATCAAAATTTAGATTTAGGTTGGGTACCTACACGAGACAACTGGACCGGGCGATTCTGGTCACCCGTCGAAGCTGCAGAACATAAAGCTACCCGCGAGCGTGTTGGCCTTTTTGACATGAGCTCCCTAAAAAAAGCCGAAGTCAGTGGCCAAAATGCAAGTTCATTGCTAGATAAACTCACAACTGGCAATATTCAAAGTATGAAAATTGGGCGGCTAAGATACACCCTAATGCTAGACGAAACAGGTGGCATTAAGAGTGACATAACGGTAGCTCGAGTATCTAGAAACCTGTACCACCTTGGACTTAACAACAACATGGATATTAGTTATTTAAAGGAGCATGCCGAACTTTTAGGCAATACGCATGTTGAAGATAGCAGCTCAAAATACTGCTGCATTGGTGTCTGGGGACCCAAAGCTCGAGCTTTGGTGCAGAGCATTAGCGAAGCTGATTGGTCAGATGAGGGTTTTAAATTTTTTACAACTAAAGAAACCTTTGTTAAACAAATTCCTGTGCGGGCTTTACGTTTATCTTATGTAGGTGAGCTTGGTTGGGAGCTTTACACGCCTTATGAGTATGGCTTTAGCCTGTGGAATTACTTGTGGGAGGCAGGTAAAGCTTTTGGCGTAGTAGCAGCGGGTCGCGGCGCACTGGGTAGTCTTCGGTTAGAGAAAGGCTACCGCGCTTGGGGTAGTGACATGTGGTCAAGTCATAGCCCTGAAGAAGCAGGTCTGAGTTTTGCTGTGCATAAAGGCAAAGAAGATTTTATTGGCAAAGCAGCCCTTGAGACCCGTGAAGTCAAACGAAAACTTTGTACTTTAAGTTTTGATATACCTACAGAAATGGTTCATGGAAGCAGCGAAACTGTCTTTCAAGGCAGCCATGTTGTTGGCTTTGTTACCAGTGCAGCTTACGCTTACAGCCTTAATAAAGGTATTGCTTATGCATGGCTCGAGCCTGAACTAGCTAAGGCTGGAACAAAGCTAGAAGTTTTGTATTTTGGCAATAGATTAGCGGTAACCGTTGAGCCTGACACTTTATTTGACCCTGAAATGAAAAAAATGCGAGCAGCTTTATGAACTGCCAAAAAATCCAATTAGAACGACTTATCTTAAGGAGAGCTTATGGCAGACACGCTTAGTCGCAATCAGGTACAAAACAGCAAAGGTTTAGCTGGGCTTCTTGCCGTGCCCAAGTACGAGATTATTCCCATGAAAAATGTGGAAGCCTCTTTTAAACATATTCCTCGTGACGCCAAAGTCAGCGTCACGGTATCACCCACAAAAGGCATAGCAGCAACCCTTGCCTTAAGTCAAGAAATCATTGGCTTTGTAAACTCCCCAGAGCAAGTAAACCCGCACATAAGCGCTCGTCTTGTAGAGAGCCATGCGCAAGTAAAAGACATACTCACAAGGGTTAAAGACCTGGGTATGAAAGAAATCTTTATTGTAGGGGGTGACAGCCCTGAAGCCGCTGGTCCTTTTAAAGCTTCTTATGATTTGCTTATGGCGTTTCGTGAGCTTGATAGTGACTTTCGGTTTGGCATTACGGCTTACCCTGAAGGGCACCCAAGCATACCCAACGAAGTCTTAGCTGAAGATTTACGTAAAAAAGCAGCTTATGCTAACTTTATGTCAACCCAACTTTGCTTTGAAGCAAACACCATAAAGACATGGCTCGAGTCTGTTCGTAATGAGGGTATTGATATTCCGCTTCAGGTGGGGGTTGCTGGTGTGGTTGACATGATGAAGCTCATGAAAATTTCGACTCGTATTGGTGTGGGTGATAGTATTCGTTACTTTTCTAAGCATGCGGGTACCGTCATGAAACTTATGACGGGTTATAAGCCTACCGATTTGCTTGATGACTTGACGCCTTTGTTTGGAGATCCTTTTTATAATATTGAGGCTTTTCATATTTACACGTTTAATAATTTAGAAAAAACAGAGCTTTGGCGTAAAAATCAGCTAAAGGCTTTAGATATGCCTAGCTTAGCTTGATTATCTATTTAAGACAGCTAATTTAGGATGATTTTGATGCTGTCACCACGAATTGTTTGTTTAAAAAAAGTTTGGAGTTTATTGTGAGTTTTCCTAGTGATTTAGATATTGCCAAAAAGGCTAATCTTATACCTCTTAAAGATATTGCTGCCCAAATGGGTATTGATGAAGATGATCTTGAATATTATGGTAAGAACGTTGCAAAAATCGACTTGGGTGTTATTGAGAAATTAAAAGATCGCCCGAAAGCGAAGTATGTGGTGGTAACTGCTGTTACACCTACCCCGCTTGGTGAAGGTAAAACGACAACCACGGTTGGTTTAGGTCAGTCGTTTCAACATATTGGTAGCAGCGCAACCATAGCCATTCGCCAACCTTCTATGGGGCCAACCTTTGGTATTAAGGGTGGCGCAGCAGGTGGCGGCTACTCACAAGTTGTTCCTATGGAAACCTTTAACATGCACCTTACGGGTGACATGCACGCAGTAACAGCTGCGAATAACATGCTATCTGCCATGATTGATAATCATATTCATCAGGGAAACGAACTTGGTATTGACCCTCATAATATCACGTGGCGCAGAGTTCTTGATGTTAATGATCGCTCCTTAAGAAACATTATTAGTGGCTTAGGCGCAAAGGCAGATGGCATACCGCGTCAGGCTGGTTTTGATATTACCCCAGCTTCAGAAGTCATGGCAGTGCTGGCTTTATCTAATGACTTGCATCACATGCGCAAGAAACTTGGTCAGATTGTCATTGGTCAAGGCTATGACAAAAACCCAATCACAGCAGAAATGCTGCACGCTGCTGGCGCTATGACCGCCATAATGAAAGAAGCCATTAAACCCAACCTTATGCAGACACTTGAAAACACACCTGCTGTTGTGCATGCTGGACCATTTGGCAATATCGCTCACGGTAACAGCTCAATTGTCGCTGACCATATAGCCATTCACGCATCTGAATTTCTGATTACTGAAGCTGGTTTTGGAGCCGATATGGGTGCCGAGCGTTTCTTTAATATTAAGAGTCGTTACTCTGGCTTAACGCCAGATGCTGCTGTGGTGGTTGCCACGGTTCGTGCTCTCAAAGCACATTCAGGTCGCTTTAAAATTGTACCGGGTAAGCCTCTGCCTGAAGATCTACTTAAAGAAAACCCTGATGATGTTCTGGCAGGTGCAGAAAACCTCAAAAAACAAATTGAGAATGTAAGAATTCATGGTGTCTCTCCTGTTGTAGCCATTAACGCATTTCCTACTGACTTTAAGAGTGAACATGACGCCATTAAAGAAGTCGCTGAAAGCATGGGCGCTAAAGCAGCCGTTAGTTATCACTTTGTAGATGGTGGCAAAGGCGCTACAGAGCTAGCAGAAGCCGTGAGAGAAGCAGCCAACGAAAAAAGCAACTACGCCAGCATTTACACAGACGAAATGAGCCTAAGCGAAAAAATAGAAGCGGTTGCCACCAAAGTTTATGGGGCAGATGGTGTTGACTATGACGCAAAGGCAGCTAGGCAACTCAGAACCTACGAAAAACAAGGCTTTGGTCATTTACCTGTCTGCATTGCCAAAACACATTTATCTATATCAAGTGATCCAAAACTCAAAGGCGCACCAAAAGGTTGGCGCTTACCTGTAAAAGAGGCCAAAGTATCTGCAGGTGCAGGCTTTGTTTACCTTATTTCAGGAGACGTAAGAACCATGCCAGGTTTAGGTTCAAACCCAGCAGCAAACAGTATAGATATAGATGAAAATGGCGAAATTGTGGGCCTCTTTTAGCAAAGCCTTTAAATTAGCCAGTATAGAGTATAGTCATGGTCAAGAACGCCCCCTTCTAAACTGTCTCTAACTATCAAAGAATTCTCTACCTTAAAAGCCTAAGGTTGCTATAAGTTAAAGAAATTCAGACTAGCCTTTAAGTAGTTATCTAAAGGAGCCATGCTAAACAGATACAAGATAGAGTGCTTCAAGGCTAACGTCAAAATTAGGTAAAATGAGAATAATGAGGCTATACTCGAGCTTCTTGTTTATCTAAACCAAATGTAAATAGAAAGGCCACCCGCATGCATCTCTTTACAGTAGTAAGTCAAAATCAGCATTTTCAAACTAGCTGTAGAAAAGCACTATTAGGCTGGCACCCAACTTCCAAGAAGGCTTTTTATGGCAAAAAATAATTCCAATAATCCTCGCTTACGCCGCTCTGCAATTTACGATTATCATTTACGTCGTGCTGCCAATGTAGTACCTGGTGGTGGTGGCTACATGTTCCCTACAAGCTATGTTTCTGCTGCTGAAGAGCACAAAAATGTACGCACAAACGTAGGCATGCAAGACTTATCTAGCATGGGCGAAGTTGATCTTAAAGGCCCAGGCGCGGAGCGGCTCTTAAATCGCTTAGCGGTTAACGAAATTAGAGACATGCATCCGGGTCAAGTTCGTTACACCACCATGGTTAACGAAGAAGGCTTCATTATTGATGACGTCACGGTTTATAAGTTTGGCGAGGAGCACTTTATGGTAGTTACCAGTTCAGCTACCAGAAGCCAAACCTTTAACTGGATTCGTGAACATGCAGTAGGCATGAGTGCATACCCAACAGACCTAACAGGCGCAATTACCTTTGTAAGCATTCAGGGACCGCGTTCGCGTGAGTTTTTAGCAAGCATAACCGATGGCATTGATTTTCAACGCCTCAGATTCTTTAGGTTTGGCAAAGCCGTCATAAATGATACAGAGCTCATTTTATCTCGCTCTGGGTACACCGGAGAACTCGGCTACGAACTCTATGTTCCTAGTGACGAGGCAGGCATTTTGTGGGAATACCTAGAAAAAGAAGGTAAAGCCTTTGGCTTAATGCCCTATGGTGCAGAAGCCCTACAATCCTTGCGAATTGAAAAAGCCCTCCCCCTAGCCGGCCCTGACATAAACGGAAACCAAACCCCCTTCGATTTAGGCTTAGACCGTTGGATTCGCTTTGACAAGTACGAATTTATAGGCCGTGATGCTCTTTTACAAGTACAAGACATGGGCATAAGAGAACGCTGGGTAGGCATGGTGCTTGAAAGCGACATACCTGCAAAAACAGGTGACGCTATACACAGCATAGCCAACATAAGAACCTTTAGAGAAAAAATGTTTACAGGTAGCGAAGCAAGCGACTACTTCAGTACCGAAAAAGCCAGCAAAAGCATTATAGGCTTTGTAAGCTCGAGTGCTAAAGGGCATAGTGTTGGCAAAATGTTGGCCCTTGGGTTTGTTCGGGTTAGTCATGCTTTTCCGGGTGCCAAACTTATGGTTAATATTGCTGGTCGCCCTACGTTAGCAACCGTTACAGATACACCTTTCTTTGATAAAGCAGGCATGAGAATGCGTGGTAAGTACCCACGTGGCCTATTGGACGCACAGCAATGAAGCTAGTTATATCTAATCAAGGTGCCTTATGATTGGCTACAACAAACGGTTTGACACTATTGTTATTGGTGTGGGTGGCATTGGTAGTGCAACTTGCTATGAGCTTGCCAAACGTGGCAAAAATGTCTTGGGTTTAGAGCAGTTTGACATTCCACATGATATGGGCTCATCGCATGGCTACACCCGTATCATTAGACTCGCTTACTACGAGCACCCAAGTTACGTCATGCTTTTAAAGCGAGCTTATGAACTCTGGTCAGAAATCGAAAAAGTATCTGGGGAAAAAGTCTTTTATCAAACCGGTTCTATTGATGCCGGCCCAGCTGACAGTTGGGTATTTAAAGGAAGTCTGCAATCTTGCATTGAACACAATATCTCTCACGAAGTTCTGACTGGCAAAGCACTTCACGAACGCTACCCTGGCTACCAGCTACCTTTTGATACCATGGCCCTTTATCAGGAACAAGGTGGCTTTTTAGCGCCTGAAAAAGCTACCGTTGCTTACGTTAACGAAGCTATTCGATTGGGTGCTGAAATTCATGGACGCGAAAAAGTAATAGGCTGGGAACCCTTAGGTGATGATGGCGTAAAGGTCTACACGACACGCGCAGAGTACGAAGCTGATAGTCTTGTTGTAACATCTGGCGCTTGGAATGACGAGATGATGCCTTTTTTACATGGGCTTGCCGTACCGGAACGCCAAGTTTTAGCGTGGTTGCAACCCAGCAAACCCGAATACTTCAAACCTCACACATTTCCTGTTTTTAACTTACTGGTTGATGAAGGTCGTTTTTACGGTTTTCCTGTACATGGGGTTCCAGGTTTTAAATTTGGCATGTACCATCACTTTGAAGAGCACGGTCATCCTGATGAACTTGTTTGGGATGTCAGCCCAGCAGAAGAAGACATGATGCGAGACTTTGCAGGTAGACACTTCCCTGACGGCGCTGGCCCAACCATGACCTTGAAAGCCTGCATGTTTACCAACTCGCCTGACGGTCACTTTATTATTGACCTGCACCCCCAATACCCGCAGGTAAGCTTTGGTGCAGGTTTCTCAGGGCATGGATATAAATTTGCTAGCGTATTAGGCGAAGTCATGGCCGACCTTGCTGAAAGGCAATACACCCGCCATGAAATAAGCCTTTTTAACTTGGCACGCCTAACAGGGCAAGTAAGTGACTTGCAAGCCAAACGCATGATGATGCCTGAACGCGTTCACGCTAGCGACCACAGTCGAGCCAACCCAATCTCACAACGCTACCAACAAAGGCACTTTCAGCAACTAAGCGGTTCAAGAGGCAATACACACGGTCGTATGCACCAAGTAGCAACCACAGCAAGACATAACCAAGGCCACCACCCTCAAAGAATTAACCAACATAATCGAGCTTCTTATCAACAAAATCAAACACCTATGAGCAGCCGTATTCACCAACTCGAGCGTCAACGTTTTGCGGATACTACAAGCCCTTACTACTGGCAAGCAGATGATGTTGAGTCCTTCTGGTAAACAGTATTGCCCGCCTCAGATAGCTTAAAAGCCTACAAAGCTTAAAGTAGGCTTTTTTCTCTAGCCTTTCCGCTTAGAACTTCGTGCTGACACTCGAGCTTCTTTTAGATCTTTGAGTCGTTCTGCTACTTTTTTGTCCCAGCCTTCTTCAAAAGCTTGGTAGTAGCTTTGTTCTGGCATGTTTTCAGGGAAGTAAGTTTGGGCTAGGCTGCCTTGTGGGTCATCAAAATAGTAGGCGTAGGCTTTGCCGTAACCTAAGTCTTTCATGAGTTTGGTAGGTGCATTTTTTAGGTGTTCTGGTACTTCGGCTGAACTGTAGCGCTGAGCATCTTGCGTAACTTTTTTCCATGCATTGTAAATTGCATTTGATTTGGGTGCTAAAGCTAAATAAGTTGTGCATTGAGCTAGTGCAAGTTCACCTTCTGGTTGGCCTAAAAATTGGGCGGCGTCTCGCGCGGCTATGGCTAATCGTAATGCGTTGGGGTCAGCTAAACCTATGTCTTCACTTGCCATGCGAACCAATCGTCTTGCGACGTACATTAGGTCTGCGCCGCCACCAAGTAGACGCGCAAGCCAGTACAAGGATGCGTCAACATGGCTTCCTCTTACCGATTTATGTAGGGCGCTTATTAAATTATAGAACTGCTCTCCACCTTTATCAAAAGCTAAACTTTTGGCAGATAAGGTGTTCGCTAAAAGCGCTCTTGTAATGGTTTCGTGTTGTGACGCAGTCAGCTCCAAAGCTGCTAATGCTTTTCTAGCATCTCCATCTGACCAATTGGCAAGGGCCTCAAGGGCATCATCTTCAATCTTGACGTTTACTCCCTCAGGGTGCTTTGTAGCTCTTATTAGCACTTCCTTAATGTCACTTATGCTTAAAGGTTTAAGTACATAAAGCTGCATTCGTGAGCGTAATGCTGGGTTTAATTCAAAAGAAGGATTTTCTGTCGTAGCGCCAATTAAGGTCAAGGTGCCATCTTCAACAAAAGGAAGTAGCAAATCTTGTTGCGCTTTATTGAACCTGTGAATTTCATCTAGAAAGAGTAACGTTGCCTGCTGAGAAAATTGCTGCCTTTGTTGCGCCTCTTCAGCTACCAAGCGTACTTCTTTAACCCCAGCTTTCACCGCCGACAAATAAACAAAATGCGCATCAGTTTTGCTGGCAATAACTCGAGCTAGGGTTGTTTTACCGACCCCTGGTGGTCCCCAAAAAAGCATGGAGTGTAAGCCTCCTTGTTCTATGCTTTTTCTTAAGGGCCGTCCTTTGGCAAGTAAGTCTTGCTGACCTGCAATCTCATCTAGTGTTTTAGGCCGAAGGCGGTCCGCTAAGGGTTTATTCATGCTGCAAAGTTTATGCCATTATCTTCTCAAGAAGCGTTCATGCTACTAAGCTAGGCTTCATGAGGCACAAATTTAAGTATGGGATGATGAGATGAGTATTAAGCAAAAATTCATGTTTGTGCGCAACGCTTAGCGAAACATGACATTCAGAGTTTATGATAAGAGCAAATTTGATGCAGCTTAAAAAAGGTTTCATCAAAGCGTTACACGTCAGCTACTAGAGACTCGTATTAATCACACTAAAGGAACCATGATTCAAGCATTTCAAAACCTTCACAAAAAAACGCTTATTAGTTTAGTTAGCATAATGCTATGTATAGCAGGGTTTGCACAAACTACCCCTCTATCACCAGAAGCGCAAGATGTTTTACGCAAAGGCGGTCAAGCTGCCGCACTTGCATTAGCTAGCTACGAAGAACATTTTATAGACAAACCACTATGGCGAGAAGCCGTAAATTACGGACTCGAGCTTCAAAGATTAGCCCCTAATAACGAACAAACCTACAGGTATTTAGGGCAAGTTTATAGCAGCATTAGTTTTTACAGTCGAGCTTGGACAGCTTGGGAGAAATACAAAGATCTTGGTGGCGTTATGAACGCCCAGACTTCCCCTTATCTAAAAGAGGTGAGTAGTTGGCTTGGTAATAAAAGCTTCCGTGAAGAAAATTATGATGATGCCATTTTGTATTACGAATCATTGCTTGAACTCGAGCCTGAAAGTGAAGAAGCCAATCAGCATTTGGCTCTCAGCTATATTGAGCAGGGCTTGCCTAAAAATGCAACCTCTTATTTAGAAACATTAACCGAATCAATGCCTAATAAGGTTGATTACGTTAATCTTTTAGCCCGAACAGAAGAACAAGCAAGTTATGGGGTTGATGCCAGCAAATACTTTTATGAAGGTTTAGATTTATTTGCCGCTGGTAATAAGTCAGGCGCACTCGAGTCTCTGAATCGTGCTACTAATTTGAGTCCTAGTTATCGTAAGGCGTTTGTCTGGGCAGGTCGTATTAGTCAGGATATGGGTAACCCGAATCTGGCGAGTCGTTACTGGTCTCGTGCACTTGAGTTAAACCCTCGAGATAACGAGGCGCAAGAGGCATTAGCTCGAGCGGAGGGGCAAAAGACTTGGGGTGTTGAGGCTTATAATTTGTTTGCTCAGGGTTTAAGGTTTTATCAGCAAGATAAGCGTGGTGAGGCACTCTGGAGTTTTCAGGAGGCAAGTAGGCTTAATCCTGTTTATAGTGAGGCTTGGGCTTGGTTGGGTCAGTTGGCTGTTGAAAATAGAGATTTCCAGAATGCCCAGAATTATTATTTGCAAGCTAGGCGTTTAGCGCCAGATGAGCAGGTTTATGAATCTGCTTATAACGAGGCGAGTAGGTTACTTAGTCAACAACTTCAAGCGACTGCTGTACCAGCGGTTCAGGCAACGCCTGTAGCTCAAACAGTAGCTCCCTCAGGGCAAGCTAGTGCGGAGCAGGTTGCTGTTAATCAGCCTCCTGTACCAGTTGTTGAAACACAAACGCCCTTAGCTGTTGTTGAGTCACCCCCCCTTATTCAA
>CAYGTA010000020.1:18091-22484 GCA_964352605.1 uncultured bacterium
GCGACGGTAGCTGTACCAACACCACAAGTCTCAAGCAACCTAGAACCTGCACCCATTACCACGCAAACAAATGTTGCCACAACAGAAACAGACCCAGAAATCGTCGTACCTGTTATTTCTGCCTCAGTAGCACCAACTCCGACCTTAAACCCAGTACCCAGCCCCGCATTAGAAGTGGCTGTCGCAACCCCTGTGCCTGTACCTGAACCTGTCACACCTTCAGGTGGTCCAGCAGTTACCTTACTTAATTTAGATTATTTACATCAATCAGCTGAGCAAGGTGGAACTGGCGCTTTTTCTTTCTTTGATACACCTGCCAGTATGTTAAGTAACTTAACTGAACCTAGTAACTACGCATCAGGTACCTTGTATCAGAGAATTCAGATCACCTCTAAACCAAGTGGCGATCCTGTTAGATATCAGGTTTGCCTTGTGCATAACGATAGTTTATCTATTGGCCCTGCCTGCTCAACCAGCGATACACTGGTATTTGAAGAACCCGGTACGTTTGAAGTATCACAGCCGCTAAGCTCACTCACTAATTACAATGAAATTGACTGGAGTAGAGGCTTACAGCAAATCATGCTTATATTGCAAGATGAAGAAGGCAACACTTTAGATGATCGTGTCGCCTTTCAAACAAGTAATAATAGTGTGGATATTGGGCGTTACTACCCCATGAAAGTTCGCTACCAAGCTATCTTAGTACCCTTTGGTGGTAGTTTTCCTGGTTGGCCTTAATTAGGGGTAAACGCTACCACCACAAAGCCATCATTGTTATAAGCAAATAAGTACTGACCTTGTGAACTTTGAAACGATCTCACAATAGTGTCAGCGCTATTGAACCAGTCACTTGTTGGCGTTAAGCCTGGTAGATTTTGAATGATGTGCCCGTTTACTTCAGCTTGAAAAGACTGCGCATCTTTACTGTAAATACCACAAATAAAATTAACAACATCATCTTCCATGTTGCAAGCTTCTGTGGTTATGCCAAGATCAGTAAAAACGCCCTGCGTGACATAAAACTGCTCACTGTCCGCAACCATATCTTTTGCTAAACCAATACTCAAAAAACAAACCATGAGTCCTATAAAAGTGTACTTTAAAAAATGCATAGACTTCATTGTAATGAATTATTCTGAGGACTGCTTAAGTCCAAAAACATTTAACGCAAAAAACCTTAATACAGCACGGAATCAATCAAACTTACCTTACGCCATCGTAAACTCAAAATTTAATCATTATAACGCTGAAAAATCACTAGCAACGGTCAGCCACCACTTTGCGTGTGTTACGCGAAAAACCACAACTTTCGTCACCTTGAATCATAATGCAAAAACTTTACCCGCAAAGAAGAAAAATATAGGCCACCATCACCTTAAATAAATCCAGCTGACCTTAGGATTTACCGTTGCTTAATACTCGAACGCGTCCCCAATAGTTTTTTTCTCCATTAGGCAACTCGTTCATAAACAATCACACCATCCACAATGGTGATCTGCGCAGTTAATTCTTTTAGTCTATCTTTTGGAATTTCAAATATAGCTTCTGACATAAGCACCATATCGGCTAACATGCCTTCTTTTAACTGACCCTTTTCCTTTTCGGCAAACTCAACATAAGCAGCATCTTTAGTGTAAGCAAGCAAAGTATCTGCTAAACTTTGTGCTTCAGAGCTTAAATTTGCAGACCAAGGTTCACGGTTAACCGCAGCGTCAAACCCAAAAAACGGATTCATACTGACAACCGGCCAGTCACTTCCAAAACTCATCTTTGCGCCCGTATCTCTTAAACTCTGCCACGGGAAACAATCTTTGAAACGCTCCTTAGGAATAAAGTCAAGATACGGCGAAAGATAGTCCAACTCTGGTCTTGAACAATGGTACGGCTGCATACTCGCAATCACATCAAGCTCAGCAAACCTAGCCAAGTCACTCGAGTGTAGCAACTCTATGTGCTCTACTCTATGCCGGCTATCTCTTACGCCGTTTTCATTTTGAGCATATTCAAAGCCATCTAGTGTGCGTTTTATGGCTGCGTCACCTATGGCATGAACAGCTATTTGTAAGCCTAGCTTGTCAGCTTTTAGGCATATTTCATTAAAATGTTCTGCTGCAAAGATTGCTTCACCTTGGGTACTTGGGTCATTTATGTAGGGGTCTAACATAAACGCAGTAAAGCCTTCTATAACACCGTCCATAAAGAGTTTTAGTGCCCCTGCTTTGAGTTTATCTGAAGCGTAAAGGTTTTTAAGGTAGAGCGCTTCGGTTTCTATGTCGCTCATAGGGCTAGTGGGGTACATACGGTAAGGAAAATAAATACGCAAATCTAAGTCTTTTGCTTCATCTAAAGCTTGATACAACGCGAACTCTTCACGGTTACCATTCATATTATGAATGCTGGTAATACCGTAACTATGCGCTAACTGAATAGCCTGCTTTAAAAGTTTCTCTTTTTCAGCTAACGATGGCTCAGGCATAAGGTCAGTAATTAGCGCCATAGCTTCAAATTCACGTAATTCACCGCTTACAAAACCATCTGCGCCCATTACAACTTCAGAATTTCCTTCTAGCTCAATACCCTCTAAAATACCTGCTACTTTAAGGGCTGCCGTGTTACACCAGGCCGTATGAAAATCAAACGCCACCAACATAAGCGGTAAGTCAGACTCTATGGCATCTACATAATGCCGGTTTAAACGCTCCCCCTCAGGCAAAACATCATAAGCTAAACTCGAGCCTCTCAAAATACCTTTATCAGGATGCGCTTGCTTAAAAGCTTGTACCTTTTCACGTAAATTAGCTATACCCCTGACATTTTCTAACTGTATGTTTGCTAAGTTAAGTGCACCCCAGTAAAGGTGAAAATGACTATCAATAATGCCCGGCATGAGCGTTTTACCCTCAGCATCAATCAGCTTAGTAATGCTTGTTTGCAGCTCGAGTGCTTCTTTACTTGTACCCACATATAAAATTTTGTTGCCTTTTACCGCTACAGCTTCTGCGCTAGCTTGGTCACGATTTGCAGTAAACACATTTGCGTTATAAATAATGAGGTCCGCAGTTATCACATTTGCCTCCTTAAGAATTTACTTGCGCAATAATATAGCTAAGTCATACTGAATAGCTACCATAAATCCTTATCTTACTAAGCCAGCAAGTGAGCTACTCAATTCAGCTAAATGAAACAGACCAGCTAGTTCATAAAAATCTAGGCCATTGGCTTTTTAGCTGGCAAAAGCGTTTACTAAACATCATCTTCAATTAGCACGATAAACTGCAAAGCCTCTCATAAAAACACGCTAACCTTAAAGCATGAAAATATACACCAAAACAGGTGATGATGGCAGTACAGCACTCTACGGTGGTGAACGGGTACCCAAAGACGACCCAAGAGTCACTGCCTACGGTAGTGTCGATGAAAGCAACGCAGCCTTAGGTATGGTCAGAGCTAACCTAGATAATCTAGAGATAGATGAGCACATAGAAAAAATACAAAATGCTCTCTTTGACTTAGGTGCCGACCTAGCCACACCCCATAATTCAAAATACCGCACAAATATAACAGCTATTGAAGAAAACGACATTCAAACTCTAGAAAAGCTCATTGACTACTATGAAGCTAAACTAGACCCCCTCCAAAACTTCGTACTACCTGGTGGGCACCCCGCAGCGGCAGCCCTTCATGTAGCCAGAACCGTGACACGCAGAGCAGAACGAGATGTAACCTCACTAGCGCAACAAGAAACCGTTAACCCACAAGTAAGCATTTACCTAAATCGTCTGTCAGACTTATTTTTCACACTCGCTCGAGTGGTTAACATGAATAATGGAGTCAGCGAAACACGCTGGCATGTCAAAAAAAGAGAAAGAGGTAAAATATGAAAAAACTAGTCCTTTGTTTTTGTTTACTCGCAGCAAGTTTTGCTTTTGCAGCTGGCTCAAGCACAACAGAAGTTGAAAGCACCGACTTAGAAAAAGTACAAGCCCTCGTAGAAGCCCAAAACTACAGCGAAGCCGTAAGCTTACTCAAAATTCTACTAAACCGTGAAGAAAGCGCTGACTACCATAACTACATGGCGTACAGCTTAAGAAACCTAGAGCAATACGATGAATCAATGGAACACTACATGCTAGCTTTAGAACTCGAGCCTGAGCATTTGGGTGCCAATGAGTACTTAGGTGAGTTGTACTTGCGTTTGGGTGAGCTTGATAAAGCCCAAGGTCAACTTGACGCCTTAGCTTCTTTTGGTTGTGAGGCAGGTTGCCTTGAGTTTGACACACTAGCTGAAGTCATAATCACATTTACAACAACTGGCGAAGTTAGCTGGTAAGCAACTAATCTGTCAAAAAGACTTGTAGCCGTAGATCTTTGTTAGGTCATTGGCTACTCT
>CAYGTA010000021.1:0-21636 GCA_964352605.1 uncultured bacterium
TTAGGAATGTTCCTTTAGGGCTTTTTAAAACTAAGCTTAAGCTGTTATGCTTATCTATGGAACTTACCCCTACTTTCTTTTTTACAGCATTAGTGGTTTCTTAAACAATGGATTATCAGCATCTAAATGTCATTGATATTCATGTGCATTTCCCGATTGAAAATACCTTAAATGTTCAACCTCCACCAGCAGCCCGTCATGAGTTGTTGACTAATTACACTAAAAGTAGAAGTGAACGCATGCGTGCCGAGTGGAGTACCGACCCATCTGAAGGCGTAGCCAAAACACCCGAAGAAGTTGAAACTTACCTAGAACGCTGGGTACAAGAAGTCGATAGCTACAAATTACGTAACGTCAACTTTGTTTCTGCTGGTGGTAACGACCAATCTGCAAGCCTCGTTAAAAAATACCCCAACAAATTCACAGGCTTTGCGCACCACAAACTCGAGCCCGGAGGGCACATTGAGCTTAAGCGAGCCGTGAATGAGTTGGGTTTAAAAGGCTATAAACTTATTGGACCTCACACACAGTATCCATTTGAGCATCCTGACCTAAGACCCATTTGGGAGTTTTGTGCGGAGAAGCAATTACCAGTCTTAATTCACTTTGGTTGGTTGGGTCGTGGCGGAGGCATTGTAGACCATCCGCGTATAAACCCACTTTCTTTATTTGAAACTGCGCGTGACTTTCCTGAAATTCCTTTTATCATTCCGCATTTTGGTGTAAATCACTGGGCCGATGTGCTAGCACTTTGCTGGAGCTTACCGAATATACATATAGATACCAGTGGCTCAAATCAATGGATGAAATGGATGCCTTACCCTCTCACGTTAGAAGACTTATTTCGCAAGGCTTATGACAATTTAGGACCAGAACGTATTTTGTTTGGTACAGACTCGAGTTACTTTCCGAGGGGTTTTTCGGTTCGTTATTTGCAGGATCAACTGAGAGCGTGCTACTCGTTAAACATGAAAGATGAAGATATTAGAAATATTTTTGGTAACAATGCTGCGCGTTTACTCAAAATGGATGTAATGTGATAACCCATGCTTAGCAAAGGCATTCCCCATACACTTTTTACTGACCACTCATTAGTCATTAGTCCTTGTTCACTACTTGGTTCCCATGCGCTTTCATGAGTCTTACCGTAAGCATGTGCTTATGCCTGACTTTAACTTTGCCAAAAAGCATTTAGCTAGACATTTTCTTGATGCTATGACTGCGCATGTGCGCACCGTTAAGCAACTTGATAATGCAAATGTAAAAGCAAATCAAGAAACCATTGAGCGTTTACTAGCTGCCATTAATGAGCTACGTTATGAAGACCCACCTGACTATAACAGTGAAGTGCCAGATATGTACTTTGCGTTTAATCAAAAGCTCGAGTCTCGATTGGGAAAAGAGGCGGTTAGTTTCTTGCGTATGGCGCTTAGTCGTAATGATCTTGATATGACGGTTTACAAAATGCGCACACGTGAACTTACGTTAGCTGTGTTGCAGTATGTTTGTTTGCTTAGACAAGCACTGTTAGAGCAAGCGCAAGCGCACACAACAACTTTGCTTATTGCGCAGACGCATCATCAGCCCGGGCAACCAACAACTGTGGGGCACTATTTGGCTGCCATAGATAACGTTATTGCGCGACACATTAAAAAACTCTTTGCTTCCTACAGTGATTTAAATACATGCCCTTTAGGCGCAGCTGCCTTAGCGGGCAGTAGCCACGCATTAAACAGGCAGTTTACCGCTGAGCAACTTGGCTTTAATGCACCTGTCAGTAACACTTACGAAGCAGTAGCTGCCAGTGATTGGCAAGTTGATTTTGTAACTAATTTGCAGAGTTTGGCGCTCACCCTGTCACGCTTTACCCATGACCTTATTAGTTGGGCATCAGCAGGACTTTTTGACTTAAGTGACGCTCTGGTTCAAGGCTCGAGTATTATGCCGCAAAAGCGTAATCCTGTTGCGCTAGAGCATGCGCGTACGCATTTTTCACGAACACTTGGTAGTGCGCAAATGGTTGTTTTTTCTAGTCATAACATTCCTTTTGCTGATTTAAATGATTTTGGTCCTGATATTCAGGGGGCATTGCGTAGTCAGTTTGTTCAGTTAGAGGGTGGCTTAGAGTTGTTAACCGCCTGTCTTGAAGAGGGGCAGTTTAGTGTCGCTAAGCTTGAACAAGAAGCTTTTGCGTCTGATACCACAGCTACAGAACTTGCTGATGAATTAACGCGTCACTATCAGCTTAGTTTTCAAGAGGGGCATCATTTGGCGGCTGCTCTTGTTCAGAAGCTTAGTAAAGAAGGGAGGCTGCTGCGGGAGGCAAGGCCGCAAGATTTACTTGACTTAGGAGGCCCTGAAGTAGACGCGCAAGTTTTAAAAGATGCTATTGATCCTGTTAAGTTTGTTGAACGGAGACATGGTTTGGGTGGGCCAGCCCCTACTGTGGTAGAGGCGCACTTGGTGCGTGCAGTACTAGAACACGATGAAAATGTTGATACATTAACTCAACTACACTCTAAGCTTGTTGAGGCACATGAAAACTTGACAATGCCCAGAAAGGAAAAGGTATGAAAAATATGTTGAAAGCCCTAATCGCTGCCCTTGTTCTAGGAGGCTTAGCCTTCGCACAAGATGTAGAAATAACTTACTGGCAATATGACTTTGGCGCAAGAGTTGATGCCATGACGCAACTCATTGAGCAGTTTGAGGCAGAGTACCCGAATATAACTGTTGTTCAAGAAACCTTTCCTTACGATAACTACCAAGAGCAAGTTGCTGCTTCTTTACCTGCAGGAACAGGCCCAGATGTGGTTCAGTTTTTCTATGGTTGGTTACCTACATGGCAACGTAGTGGTTATGTAGAGCCTCTACCTGAAGCTTACTTTGACGCAGCTATGCTTGATGCAGAGTTTGTACCTATGGCTCAAGCATCTAAATTAAATGGTGTTTACTACGGTTTACCCACAGCAGTTCGTAGCCTTGGCCTTTTTTACAATATGGATAAACTTACAGAAGCTGGTTACGACGCGCCACCTGCAACATGGGACGAGTTTATTGAAATGGCTAAAGCACTGACTGTTAAGCGTGGCCCTCGCTTTGAACAAATTGGTTACGGTATTGCACCTACAGGGCAAGATCATCACCTTATTCGTGAAGTCTTAACCCGCCAGTTTGGCACACAGCCTTACAGTGATGATGGTACCGAAGTTCTTTATGATAGTGAAGCTGGCTTAGCTGCTTTTGAGTTTTACACAAGCTGGGCCACCGAAGAAGAAATTGGTGTACCAGAATTTGTACCGGGTAACAGTGGTTACCGTGATGGTTTTAGAACACAAGAGAACATTGCCATGATTATTGATGGTTCTTTTGCCATTGGTGCAACACGTGACGCAGCGCAGTTCAACTGGGGCGTAACCGAAATACCAACCCTAGAAAATGGTGTTCAAGCTAACTTTGGGTCTTTCTGGATGAACGGTTTAAGCCCAAATGCTTTTGCTGATGAAGCAACCCTAGATGCAAGCGCAAAATTCCTAGAGTTTGTAACACGCCCAGAAGCCATGCAACTCTGGTTAGATGTTGTTGGTGAGCTACCTGCACGCCAAAGCCTTATCTCTGATCCAGAGCTTGCCAGTGACCCTGTATTTGGTCCTTTTATCAGCTCATTAGCTTACGCAACAGCAACAAGCTTTGTAGATGAAACTGCGCAACGTGACGTTATAGTAAACGCTATCAATCGTGTCGTTCTAGAAAATGCAGACCCAGCAGCAAGCTGGACTCAAGCTGCTGAAGAAGACCAAGCATTACTCAACGAATTTAGTCAATAAACATAGAAGTCAGTGGTCAGTGGTCAGTAGTCAGAAGAGTTGACTACTGACCACTTTAAACTAGACACTCTTTGAATTAGGGGTTTACCTAATGCAACAAAGCCTCGACCAGACACCCCAAAAAGCTCGAGCTTCTCGCATGACTTTAGCAACACGTGAAGCTATCTGGGCTTATAGTTTTTTACTTATTCCTCTTGCCTTCTTTTTATTCTTACGTATCTGGCCTGCCTTTCAATCTTTTTACTTATCTTTATTTACTTGGCATGTTGACCCTGCGCAGCGTGAGTTCTTGGCAGCGGGTTATTACCTAGACATGCTGAGAGATGCTAAATTGCACCGCGCTTTATTAAACACCTTGCTTTACAGCATTATTATTGTGCCAGCACAACTCTTTTTGGGGTTAGGCATCGCCATGCTTTTAAATACTATTACGCGATTTCGTGCTTTATTTAGAGCCATTTATTTTGCCCCTTATGTAACACCTGCCGCTGCGGTTGCTTGGGTTTGGGGTTGGATGTACTCAGTTAATTTTGGTGTTATCAATAACTTTATTATTGAGTGGGGTATCTTCTGGGAAGAACGCGGCATAACCTTGTTGACGTTAGACCCGCAGCCTTTTCTTACCTCACCTAGACAAGCTTTATTTGCCATTGCTGTTGTGGTTGTTTGGCAAAACCTTGGCTTTCAGGTCATTATTTTCTTAGCTGGTTTACAAGGTATACCTCGCATGTTTTATGAGGCAGCACGTATAGATGGTGCGAATGGTTGGCGCTTATTTAGGCACATTACCTTGCCTCTTTTAAACCCTGTATTTGTCTTTTCGCTCGTTATATCAACTATTGCTTCACTGCAACTCTTTGACCAAGTCGTAAACATTAACTTTACTGATCAAGGGGGCCCTTTAAATAGCACCTTAACCATTGCGCTTTACATGTACCAAGAAGCCTTTTCACGGTTCAGGTTAGGCTACGCAGCAGCCGTTACGGTTTTACTTTTTACACTTATCTTGATTGTTACCCTTATTCAACTAAAACTTACCAGTAGAAGGGTAGATTACTAATGGCCTTACCAGTTGGTAGTAACAGCCTAAACTCACAAGCTAGTCATGTCGAGCCAAAAAGAGAACGTCCAACTGTTGTTAAAACCCTTGCTTATATTGTACTGATACTAGGCAGCATTATTATGGTATTTCCCTTTGTCTGGATGCTTATAAGCTCCTTTAAAGACATACGAGAAATCTTTGGTTATAACTTTTTTCCTAAAACTTGGACACTTAATAACTATAGAGAAGTCATTTTTGATACCCCTTTTCCAAGATGGTTCTTAAATAGTGCCATTGTAGCCATAGCCACCACAGCTTCAGGCTTATTCTTCTGCTCACTTATAGGCTACACCCTTACGCGCATGCGTTTTCCTGGGCGACAACTTATTTTCATCCTTATATTAAGTACGCTCATGGTACCCACCGAAATGCTTGTCATTCCTTGGTTTGTTATGTCAAGCGACTATGGTTGGGTTAATACCTTTTGGGGCATAGCCTTTCCTGGGCTTATGCCAGCCTTTGGTGTTTTTCTTATGAGGCAGTTCTTTCAAACCCTACCGCAAGATGTATTTGACGCAGCCAGAATGGATGGCATGAGTGAATTTGGGCTTTTCTGGTTTATTGGCATGCCCTTAGTTAGACCTGCCCTAGCAGCACTAGGTATATTTGCTTTTATAGGCAACTGGAATGCCTTCCTATGGCCCCTCATTATTGCTAAATCAAATAGCATGCGCACCATACCTGTAGGTGTTGCCCTCTTCTCAGGTGAAGCAGGCACCGCATGGAACTTAATCATGGCGGCCTCAGCACTCGCCATTATTCCGGTACTTATTGTGTTCTTCGTATTTCAAAAACAAATTATAGAAGGCTTTGCACTGACAGGCAGTAAAGGCTAACCTCGTCTACGCTCGAGTAGTGTCATCATGATGAGTGACATGACATTGAGTAGATCATCGCCGGTTTCTTGGTGTTTGGTTAAGGTAAACTTACGCCCAAAGAAAGAAGGTTCTTTTTTAAGGGTATAACAAAGCTGACCATTATTATCGGTAATGTCATAATGAGGGTTGAAAAAGTAACCTGTGAACATGCCAACAATAGGTACTTCACCTAGTAAGCCGTCAATGACTTTTGTCCATGGGTTTCCTTCACGGATGGTGTAGCTTAAACCTTGCTCAAATACTTCGTAGTGTGTTTTCCATAGGGAACGCATGCCTTTTCGTTTGACACTACCGTACTCGACACCTGTTGCATCTAGAAATCTGTAAGTTGCGGAAAAGTCAATAATTCTGTCAGCATGAATTTCGCTAATAATTTCTGATTTGCTTTCATCTTTAAAAATAGATATGTTTTCGCGTAACTTGAGTAGTTTTTGTCTTACGTAACAAATGTTATTACCATTTGCATCTTTAACATAAATTTGTGGCGCAAACGCTGCAACCTTAAAAGTCATGGATAATGGAAAGTTCATAGCTTTAAACGTAGCAATTTTTATAGCTGTATTGGAATATGAAACTGCACAACTGAGCTATTTTTGCGTTATATAGCATTTGCTGCTCAACATGTGCAGGGTTTTGATGGAGTTTACTTTGTGTAGCCTTTGGTATTTGATACTAAGCTGAATTATAAATGTCGTAAGACTTTATAATTCAGACCTTGCCGACGTAGTCGGGACAGCTTTGGGGAGTATGCTCTGACTCACTCAGTCTTATGACACGATTAAACCAGTTTGATATGAAACCAGCCAAGTGTTTTAAATGAACTGGCTGATTTGAAAAAGGTTTGCTAAGTCGATGCTGTGTTTGAGTTAAAAACTGCTATAGCTAGTGAAGCTCTTGTCTTTTTTGCATATCCTCTTGGCTGTAGGCCGTAAGAATGGCATTGTTCATTGTGTAACCTGCGGCGCCATATTCACTCATTTCAGCTTCAGAAAGCATAGTGCCATTAATGACAATAGGATCCCATGATTCTTCATAGGGAAGAGGGTATTTAGGTACGACATACACAATCTGATTAGCAGGCGGTGGTGGCACATGAATGCAAGCACCAAAATTAGGTACCAGCAAAAATTCGCTAATGGCATCTTCGCTAATTACAAGGGGTACAACATAACCTGCAAGGCTAACTTCTTTGCCGTGTAGCGCTTCCACCACAGGTGTTGTTTTTAAGGCTTTTGCCATAAGAGCAGCTTTAGGGCCCACTTCAAAAACGAAAAGCTGTGGTTCAGGAAAGTAATCATCTGGCATAAGTTCAGGCCAGTTTAAAAGCGTAGGATTCATAGCTTTAAATGAATTTAGATTCGCCTGACGTTTTAAGCTAAGTACCTTACCTACTTCAGGGTCGCCACCAAAACCAGTTAAGAGGAATGTTAGTAAAATCAAGCTAACAAAAGAAAAAGCTCGAGTTAATTGCATTAGCTTACCTAGCGATCTTCAACAGGAGGAATAATAGGTTGTTCATCTGCGCCTAGGCCATCTACGACGACGGGTGTATCAATGATACCTGCGTAGTCGGATTCATCAAAGCTTGTTAGGATCGAGTCAATCATTTGGTAGCCTACGGCCCCTAGGCCGCTGGTTCTACCTTCAGCATTTAGCTTGCCGACGACAGAAATGACATCCCATGACTCATCCATTAAGAGGGGATACTTGGGTTTTACGTAAACAATTTGATTTGCAGGTGGAGGGGGTACATGAGTACAGGCTCCTAAAAAAGGTACAAGCAAAAATTCGTGAATGGCTTCATCTGTTCCATCTAGCGGTACGACATAGCCAGAAACTTTGACATTTTGCCCGTGGAGTTCTTCAACCAAGGGGGTTTCTTCTAGGGTTTGTTGCATCATTTCTTCTGGGTTTTCGACAGTCCATGGGAATTGCTGATAGCTAGGTCTGTAATCTGCTGGCATGAGATTGCCCCATGCTAGAGAGGTTGGTTTCATTTGTTTAAAGGCTCGCAGTGAAACTTGCTCAGCTAGTTTTAAAGGTAAACCAGCTTCAGGGTCAGCTGGTTGGCAGCTGCTAAGTAGCAAGCTTGTCATAATAATGATGAATGCAAAAACCTGTCGCATAGATTTAAGTATAGAAAGTTGTAATGAGAATTGTGTCATATTTGTTTACACCTTTACAGTCATGCCATCAGCAAGAGAGTTTCGGTAGGCTTTAAAAGCAGGAATTAAGCCCATAAGAAAACCAACAGTCACCACGCTGGCTACTAATTGCAGGTCATACTGACTTAGAGGACTTATAGCAATTAACAAACCAAACTGAGAGGCTATAAAAGGACGGACTAAAAAAAGAGCTGCATAAAGCAAAGCAATACCCAGCAAACAGCCAATAAAGGTAAACAGTAACGCTTCACTACTGAGGAGTGCAAAAATTTGCCAAGGTCGTGCGCCTACAGAGCGTAAAATAGCCATTTCACGACGGCGCTCACTCAAGCTGGATAGAATTGAGCTGAGCATACCTAAGAGCCCACTTAAAACAACAAAGCCTGACACAATAAGCAAAGCTCTTTCTGCCACACCAAGCAAACTCCAGAGTTCTTGAAGCGCCACACCCGGCAAAACAGCAAGTAAAGGTTCACGATTATACTCGTTTATGGCGCGTTGCAAACCAAAAATACCTGTTTTGGAATTTACGCCTAGAAGAAAAGCAGTAATGGTTTTAGGGCTTAAGTCAAGGCTACGCAGTTCCTCAACGTCTACTGCTAGGCTAGGAATGGGTACACCAGCTTGCCAGTCAATGTGCAGTGCTTCGATAGCTTCAAGGCTAACATGTACGGTTTGGTCTACAGGTGTAGCTGTTTTTTCTAAAATGCCCACCACACGAAAAGGCTTATCGTTGTGGTTAAGTAAGCTTACGCGGCTGGTTCCGTGTGCCAAGGTAATTTCTTGCCCCACAACATAACCAAGCTCATCTGCGACATCTTTACCCAAAACTGCGTCAAACAAATCATTAAACGCCTGCCCTTCGGCAAATCTTAGCGTGCGTTGACGGCCATACTGATAATGCTCAAAGTAAGCTTTATTGGTACCTAAAACCCGAAAACCCTCATGTGAATCTCCAAGAGACAAAGGTACAGACCAGTTGACATTTGGGTGCGTAATGATTTGCTCGTAACTCTCATAACTAATATTATTCGTGGCATTACCAATGCGAAACACTGAGTAAAGTAAAAGTTGAATAGAACCACTTCTGGCACCAACCACTAAGTCTGTACCTGAAATAGTATTGGCAAAGCTCGAGCGTGCTTCGGTTCTTACACGTTCAACGCCTAAAAGCAAAACAACGCTGAGTGCAATGACAAAAATAGTTAAAAGCGTTGTACTTCGTCTATTCCACATGCTTTTTAAAGTTAAGTTCAAAAATCTCATGGAGTTACCTTATTTATATCTTTTAAAGCGAGACTTTTATCAAAGAGTTTTTCTAAAGAAGCATCATGACTGACAAAAAGTAGGGTCATGTCGTGGGTATCGCAAGCGTCAAAAAGTAAGCTTATAAAGCTTTCTCGAGTATCAGCATCAAGTGCGGAAGTGGGTTCATCTGCCACGACTAAAGGAGGGTTACCAATAAGGGCTCTGGCGGCTGCCACGCGTTGCTGTTGACCTATGCTTAAGTCAGTCACTTTGCGCTTAATTAGCTCATTGTTTAAGCCCAGCCTATTAAGAAGATCTTTCGCTTCAACCTCAGCTGTGTGCTGAAGGCGTTTATGGCGTTCTTTTGAAAACTTGAGGGCCAGCGTGACATTTTCTAAAACGGATAAGTAAGGAATTAAATTAAAGAGTTGAAAAATAAAACCTATATAATCAGCACGAAAACGGTCACGTTGCATGCCAGAAAGACCAGCTACATTTGTACCAGAAATTTCTATTGAGCCTGCCTCAGGTGTTATGACACCTGCAATTAAATTAAGTAACGTTGTCTTACCGCTACCACTCGAGCCTTTAATGAAAACTTTTTGTCCTTTTGGAATGCTAATTTTGTCAATATCTAGAATTAAGGGTTGGCTTTTCTTCCAGCGAAATTTAAGTTTATTGAGGCTTAGTAGCGTAACTGTGCTGTTTGGTCTACTTAACTCTGTTTGGGGGTTTGGGGTTAACACAAGATAGCTGAGTTTAAACTTTAAAATTCAAGCTGAGTATCATCTGGGCTTAATTCTGAGGCGCCTTGCCCTTTGTCTAGAGCATATTGAACATCTAAATCTTGAATATCTGGGTAGCTGTTGAAGAGCGCTGTTAAGTTAAAGTCTCTAAGTTGATTAGGGTTGCTGCAGTTAAACTCGTAACTCGCATGAAACTCGCTGTGCGTTTCACCTTCGTCATGCATGTGCGGGTCTTCACCTTCAGCATGCTTTTCGTCCTCGTCATGCATGTGCTCGTCTTCACTATGGTCTTTGTGTTCATCTTCAGCTAGTTCGCTTTCAACCTCGGCGTGAACCAGTTCGCAGTTAGCAGCACTGCTAGGCGCAAATAAGCTTAGTCCATTGGCTAAGTCAATCATAGCAGCGTCTACCAACGCTTTATCTTCTGCTGAAGTCGGCTGGTACTCAAAGCCTACAATGTTTATTGAGGGGCTTATAAATTCAACAAAAAGGCTGTCTGCATCTTGAGCAATGTTCAAAAGAGCAACGCCATGCTCGTGAGCGTCTTGTTGCACAAACCCACCGTCTTCTTGAGACAAACTAAAACCTAATAGAAAGCAAAATCCAATAATTAATATTCTTGACATGTCTTCTCCTTACGCAATTTCTAACGAAGATTATAAAGTGAAAGCCTAATAGTTTAATGAGAATGAATTATCAATAAGCTTCTTCTTATCTAGCTAGACTCTTTCTGATTTGAGCAACTCCCGTTACTTGTATTCATGCTATGCAGCTTGCTATACTTTTATTGCGTTGAGCAGGAAAGTAATTTGCTAACACGCTTTTAGAGAGTTTGAACCTTGGCTGCAAGTTCAAATAAGCTAACTGCAAATGAAAGTCACCTGTGAGCACGAGGAAGAAAAGATGTCAGCCAATCAGTTAGTCGGCTAATCAGCTAGTCAGAAGCATCTGAAACGCTGAACTGATGAACTGCTTTCCTGAGTAGACCCTCCGTTTTACTTTTACGTTAATAAAGTAAATGAAGTGCCCCACGGCCTTTATGTGGGGAAGTGCGGTGGTACCGCGGGACTCTAAATCCAAGTTTCTTGAGTTCTCGTCCGCGAATTGGCTGGGCGGGCTTTTTTATTGCTTTTAAGTAATTAGGCTCATCAGCAAGGAGGCAAATCATGTCAGCAGAACCTTATACAAGCTGGCAAAAGAAACCTAGTTATACCTTTAGGGCTGCTTGGCTTTCTAAGAAAAATATTCGTCGTCAATTTGCCGAGCGGCTATCTTTAGATTTTTTGTCTCAGGATAAAGCTGTACCTGAACTTGTGCAGCTCGAGCTTAGAATCAAAAATCGTTTTAAGCGTCAGGATGGCTGGCATCACTTTTTTACTATAGATGCTATGAGGATATTTGATAGCTTCCTTAAGTTAAAGCAGGATGTGAAAACCTTTTTGAAACAAGATGAGTTTGAGGCTGGGGGGTTGGAGATTTTGCTTCATGAGGCTGCTAGTCCTGTTCGTATGAGTAAATCGCAGCGAATTAAGCTCTTGGATAAATTTTTTAAAGGTCTGTATGCGTTTCCCTTTGATGATGAAGAGAATCACTTTTTTGAGCATATTGAGCCTTTTAAGGATTACGCTATGGTACTTAGTGTCGAATACACGAATTTTCGACGTTTTTGGGACGGTTCGTTTCAAGAAGAAGATAATCCTATTAAAAGCCTTGTGGGTTTAGACTGCAAAGTAGAGCGTTTGGCTTTTGATGGTGATGATAAAGAAGGGCCCACATTTTTAGCGCAAGGTGTTTTAGAGCTTGTGGATAATACGGTTCGCATTTCAGATTGGGAACAGTCTTTTGAGAGTAATGATGAGGTTTTTGAAAGTGTTGCCTATGAAGAGGTGAATATTGCCTCTGAGGCTTTAGAGCAGCAATTTTATTTTGAAGTTTTGACTAAATATGAGGATGAATCATGAATGAATTAAGCAAGCAGTATAATCCGTTTGAAGTTGAAGCCAAGTGGGTAGAGCGTTGGGCATCTCAGCCTTTTAAAGCAGATGCAAGTAGTGACAAGCCACCTTTTTGCATTGTTATTCCGCCCCCTAATGTGAATGGTAATTTGCACTTAGGGCATGCCTTTGACAATGCCATTATTGACACCTTAACGCGCTTTAAGCGCATGCAAGGCTTTGAAGCGCTTTACCAACCAGGTATGGATCATGCGGGCATAACCACGCAAGTTCAAGTTGAACGCATGCTTGCTGACGAAGGGCTAAGCAAACATGACTTAGGGCGTGAAAAGTTTTTAGAACGCACATGGGAATGGAAAGAAAAGTACGGCGGCATCATCTTAGGACAGTTACAACGCCTTGGTATTTCAGCGGATTGGTCACGAACACGCTTTACCATGGATGAAGGTTTATCTAAAGCCGTACGCAAGCAGTTTGTTGACCTATATAATCGTGGACTTATCTACCGGGGTGAACGTATTGTTAACTGGGACCCTGTCTCACAAACCACCCTATCAGACCTTGAAGTTGATAGAGAAGACCGTCAAGGCAAACTCTACACCCTAGCTTACGAACTCGAAGATAATAGCGGCTCCATAAAAATTGCAACCGTTAGGCCCGAAACAATTTTTGCAGATCAAGCCATAGCCGTTCACCCGACAGATGAACGCTACAAACATCTAGTAGGTAAAAAAGCACGCATCCCTCTAACAAACACATTCATACCCATCATTACAGATGAAGCTGTAGAGCTCGAGTTTGGGACGGGTGCGCTTAAAATTACACCTGCGCATGATCCAACTGATTTTGAGATTGGTGAGCGTCATGGTTTAGCAATGCCGAGCGTCATTGATCTTGAAGCCAAAATGACAAGTGAACTTGTGCCTACTGAGTTTTTAGGTCTTGATAGGTTTACTGCTCGTAAAGAAGTAGTTAAGGCACTCGAGTCTTCTGGTAGTTTGATTGAGGCTAATGATCATACGGTTTCTTTGGGGCTTTCGCAGCGTACGAAAGAGCCTGTTGAACCTATTATTTCTACGCAGTGGTGGTTCAAAATGGCTGAGGTTGCGCCGCAGGTTCTTCAGGGTCTGAATGATGGCGAGATGCAGCTTTTTCCGGATAGGTATACGAAAGTTAATCGTGATTGGCTTGCTAACTTGCGTGACTGGAATATCTCTAGGCAACTTTGGTGGGGGCATCAGATTCCTGCTTGGTATGATGAAGATGGTAATATTTATGTTCCAGATAGTAGTGACCCGTATCAAGATTGTAGTGAAGACCCGCGTTATAAAGACCTTAACTTAAGGCAAGATCCAGATGTTTTTGATACTTGGTTTAGTTCTAACTTGTGGCCCTTTAGTACTATGGGCTGGCCTGATGAAGAAGACCCGTTTTTCAAAAAATTCTACCCGACAAGTGTTCTGGTTACAGGCTACGACATTTTGTTCTTTTGGGTTACTAAGATGCAGCTTGCTGGCTATAGCTTGTTAAATGAAAAGCCGTTTAGTCATATTATGCTGCACGGACTTGTCTTAGATGAGCATGGACAAAAAATGTCTAAATCTAAAGGCAACGGCATTGACCCGCTGGTTGTAATTGACGAATTTGGTGCAGATGCCCTTCGTTTTGCCATGACGCATGTGTCTACAGGGGGGCAAGATATTCGTTGGGATAGCCGCCGTGTAGAAATGGGGCGTAACTTTAACAATAAGCTCTGGAACGCTACTCGCTTTACCTTCATGCACCTTGCTAATGAAGAGGGCGATTTGCCTTTAGATGAGGGTGTGCCCGAAACTCTAGCTGATTGTTGGATTATGAGTCGCTTACAGCGTGCTACCAAAGAAGTAACGCATCATTTAGAAAACTATGATTTAGGTCTGGCAAACCGTGAAGCTTATGACTTTGTTTGGAGTGAATTTTGTGACTGGTACTTAGAGGCTGCTAAGCCAGCTCTTAACAATGACAATGCACGTACAAGATATATTCTTAAAACGGTTTTGCTTGAGATTTTGAAGTTACTTCACCCACTTATTCCGTTTGTAACTTCAGAAATTTATGAGGCGTTTGGCTTTGAAGAACAAATTGGTTTAGCAAACTGGCCTAGCGTTACAGAGAGCCTTATAGATAGCGAAGCAGAAGCAAACTTTGAGCATCTCAAAAATGCTATTGCAGCAGTCCGTAATTTGAAGTCAGAAGCAAGTCTTAGCCCTCAACAAACCATAAATATTTATGCGCAAGGTAACGCTATCGCTATTCTTAATGAAAACACAAAGGTTTTTGAAGGTCTAGCTAAAGCTAAACTTGTAAAAGAAGCCCCTAAGGGTGCGGCTCTAACTGAAATTGTACCTGACCTAGAGCTAAAGTTACCTTTTGAAGGGCTTATTGATGTTGATGACTGGAAGGCAAAGCAAGCTAAGCGTTTAGCTGACTTACAAAAAAACCTCATGATTAGTGAGAAGAAACTGTCAAATGCTAAATTTGTAGATAATGCGCCAGCGCAAGTGGTAGAAGAAGAACGCCGTCGTATGGCTGAGGCTAAAGAACTCGTGGCTGGTATAGAAGCCAGTTTAGCGCAACTAAATTAATGAAGGAGCTGTGTGCCAAGGCAACTTGGCCCACAGAACTATGGCTATAGAAATAGAACGAAAATTCTTAGTGGCTAAGGATAGTTGGCGCAGAGCTGCTGTAGGTACTGCCTACAAGCAAGGTTATATTTTAAATTCGGTGAGCAACACAGTGCGCGTGCGTGTTGCAGGAGATAAAGGTGTTTTAACGATTAAAGGTCAAGGTAATGACCTTACTAGACCCGAATATGAGTATGAGATTCCTTTGAGTGACGCTGAGGAAATGCTGGCAGGTTTATGTCAAAAACCTCTGATTGAGAAAACACGTTACAAACTTAGGGTAGCAAATCATGTTTGGGATTTAGATGTCTTTCATGGTGATAATCAAGGACTTGTTATTGCTGAAATTGAGCTAAGTTATGAGCAGGAGGCTTTTGACAAGCCAGACTGGCTCGGTAAAGAAGTTACGGGTGATGAGCGTTACTTTAATGCTTACCTTGTTCGTCATCCTTACAGTCGTTGGTAATGCTTATTCTTAATCGCCTCAAAGAAAGCCTTACCACTTTGCCTACCGCAGGAGAGTGGGGCTTCACATTTGTCATCCTTATTTTTTATTGCCTTATTGCGCTAGGTATAAACTGGCGGTTTAAAGTATTCGCCTTTAAACCCACAAACTTACCTTTGCCAAAAGCCCTTTTACTCGTAGCTATTGCAATTGTTACGCCTAGCTTAGTAGAAGAAAGTATTTACAGGGCTTTGTTTATACCAAGAGCCAGTGAAACCATGAGCTTTGCTGTAAAGCAAAGTTGGATAGCGTTCTCGCTCTTACTTTACGTGGGGTCCCATCCTTTAATAGCTAAGCTTTTTTGGCCTTGGTGTAAACCCATATTTTACAATCCTGCATTTTTGCTCATTGTGCTTGTCTTGGGTATAGCTTGCACTATTGTTTATCAGTTCTCCCAATCACTTTACCCAGCTGTACTGATTCACTGGGTAACCATAGTAGCTTGGAAAATGGTCTTTGGAGGCCCTGACTTTAATTTAGGTAAAAAAGAACTAGGTACTTAGCTTATTGCTGTTCACTAAGCAAAGAACTATGATTCTTAATTTCAAGCTCGAGTTTGTGTTTTGTGCAGAAGGCCTGAAAGCTTTGGGTGCGCCTTTCACCATGAATGTTGGCAGAGCCACTTGTTTGATGTACTAGGTAGCAAACACCGGGAGTACTAATAGTATGAATGGGGTAGCCAGCATTTAAGACTCTGAGTATCCAATCCCAGTCAAAGTAACCGCCAATAACTTCGTCAAATAAGCCTAGCTCATCATGAAAATGCTTGGGGTAAGCCATACTTGAAGTCAAAATGCTGTTATCTTTCCTTAGGCTTTCAGGGCTTGCTGCTAAGTTGAATAGGTTCCATTTTCGCTCATCATTAGCCTCTTCAACAATCCAGCCGTGCCTATGTAGCAAAGCAGGTTTAACTTTTAAAGCTGTAACTACCTTTTCAAGATGAAAAGGGTCATCAAACCAGTCATCGTCATCTAATAGCGCAATGATGTTACCTTTAGCTTGCTGAAGAGCAAAATTCCGAGCGGGCGTTTGCCCTTTGTTTGGGTTCTGAAATGCCCTTATGCGCGGCTCGTTTAAACTATCACTAAAAGCTTTACCAGAGCCATCTCCATCATCAATGACAATATGCTCCCACTGAGAGTAGGTTTGCCCTCTAAGGCTAGCAATAGCCTTAGCTAAACGCTCAGCACGATTAAAAGTTGGCGTGACAATACTAATGAGCATACGCTCATGCTAAAGGGATTGCTTCAGACTAAGCGTATGCCAAAATAAGATTTTTAAAAACTGTCAAGAGTTAATGCGCTACAATTAGGCTTTAACCACATTAGGTTTATAGTCAAACTGACAACCCTCAACAAAGCTTGATAAATGCTCACGTATTTCTGTGTGATTAGAGTTAAGAGCAGCATCTTGCAAATTAATAATGGTGCGCTCGAGTTTTTGTGAGTCGTAGGGTGGGCTTTTAGCTACGAAGATTTTTTGGTGCTTAGTTGCTGACTCTAGGCGCTCTGCTTCGGTCATGAGTTCTTCGTAGAGCTTCTCACCAGGGCGCATACCAGTAAAGACTATAGGAATGTCTACATCGGGTTCTAAGCCTGATAATTTAATGAGGTCGCGTGCTAGGTCAACAATTTTGACAGGCTCGCCCATATCTAGAATATAAACTTCACCGTTTTGTCCTTGCCCTGAGGCTTGCAAAACAAGCTGTGAGGCTTCAGGTATCGTCATGAAATAACGAACCATTTCAGGGTGTGTAACCGTAACAGGGCCACCTGCAGCAATTTGACGTTTGAATAAAGGTATAACGCTACCGCGACTTCCTAAAACATTACCAAAGCGCACCGAGACAAACTGCTGATCATCTTTAGCCTTGCCTGAAGCTTCTTGCACAACGTACTCAACCATGCGTTTACTAGCACCCATAACGGAAGTAGGGTTTACAGCTTTATCAGTAGAGATATTTACAAAGTGAGAAACGTTATATTTTAAAGCTAAATTCACAAGGTTTTTGCCTGCCACTATGTTATTAAAGACAGCCTCTTCAGGGTTGAGCTCCATAAGTGGAACATGTTTATGTGCTGCTGTGTGAAAGACAACTTGAGGCTTATATTTTCTAAAGACATAGTCAAGCCTAACGCCGTTTTGCAGCGCGCCAATAACACTATGGTACTTAACATCAGGCCAGTCACGATCTAATTCACGTTCTAACGTGTAAATACTATTTTCACCATGCCCAAACAAAATGAGTTCTTTAGGTCTATAGCGACATATCTGTCTAACAATTTCAGAACCAATCGAGCCACCTGCACCCGTCACCATAACGGTTTTATTTTCGATATAACCCAAAATAGATGCGGTATCTAAAGCAATGCTAGGGCGGCGTAACAAATCTTCAATCTCAACATTACGAATACGGTTAATGCTTATTTTACCACTCAGTAATTCATAGACACCCGGAATGGTGCGGTAACTCACTCGAGCGTCAATAGCATTGATGCGGTTAATGATATCGCGAATGACTTTACCTTCAGCAGATGGAATGGCAATGATCACTTCGTCTACATCGTAATTTTTAATACTACTGTCAAGATCAACAAGACTACCTAAAACAGGAGTGCCTGATATTTGCTTACCTATTTTTCGTTTACTATCATCAAGAAAGCCAACAGGGTTTAAGCCCATTTCAGGGTGCCTTGTCATTTCTCTAGCAACCAACGAACCTGCTTCACCTGCACCTAAAATAAGGATATTCCTCATTTTTTCGGGTCTTAATTTGTTGCCCAAGCGTCTTTCATGCAAGTAACGACTTGCCGCCCTAACGCCAAACATGAAAATGAGGGTAAGCAGAGCGTCAAGCAGACCAATCGAACGAGGTACACCCCCAACAGGGCCAATGATCAGTAAAATAACAGTGGCAATGGCACCGACACTCGTAACGGCTTTAACCACACTAGATAAATCATGAAATGCAAACTTCGTCCAACTATGTACCCGCAAATTGAATAAGTAAAAAGCGCCAAGTTTAAGCACAACCAGAACAAAGGTGGTGATAAGAATCGTTAAGGCAGGTACGCCCGGTGTTAAAGACCAGTCGTAGCGCATCCAAAAAGCAAACAAGGTTGCCAAAACCCATAAGCCCACATCAACAGCTAATCTAGCTAAGCTGATTGACACGAGCGGCGGGTTTACAGACTTATTTTCTTTTTCAGGAATCACTTAATGCCTTCTTTCAGCCTAAAATCTACTACGTCTCTATTTTTATATTTATAAGCGTTTAACTCTGTGATATTTGTCGCCTCGTCAAGCCTATCTTGACTCCAAAAACAAGGTTGAATTTTAATTAACTCCCAAACCTAAGTGATAAAGCGCACTCTACATACAATTACTAGTTAAGACACTCGAGTTTAGCATTTTGTGACGCTAACTGAGCTTCATCTAAGGTTTATAGTTGAGCTCGGTCTAGGCTTTTTATTCCCCGATCCTAAAAGATCAAACGTCATTCATAAGTACCACACTAGGACAAAAGCATGAAAATAGTATTAGTTGCTGAAGAAGCTGCCGGTATTCAAACCCTGAGGCGCTTGGAACAAAGCCAGCATGAGATTATTGCGGTACTAACCGCATCTTCTAAAGAAGTAGATGCTAAAAGAGGCTCAACGGTGGCTGGCTTAGCAGCAAGTCTGGGTATTCCGACTTGGTCAGCAAAACTCGTTAAGCAAGCAAGTTTTGCAAATACCCTTAAAGAAAACAATATAGATATTCTTTTAAATGTGCACTCGCTTTATATTATTCATGGTGAGGTTGTTGCGGCACCTAAAATTGGTTCTTTTAACCTGCATCCGGGTGATTTACCTGAACATGCTGGCATGAACGCACCCAGCTGGGCGGTATTTAAAGGTCAAACTGAGCATGGTGTTAGTCTGCACTGGATGACCGCAGGTATAGATACTGGCGATATCGCCTATCAAGAACGCTTTGCTTTAAGTGAAAAAGATACGGGTTTAAGCGTAAGTACAAAATGTGTGCGTTTAGGTGTACAGCTGATTGAGCAACTTTTAAACGAAGAACCTCAAGCTATTCCTAAAATAAAACAAGATTTAAGTAAGCGTGTTTACCATGGTTTTGAAGTTCCTTTTAAAGGCAAGATAGACTGGACTCAAGATGCGCAAAGTCTAGAGCGCTTTATAAGAGCTAGTGATTTTTACCCACTACCTTCACCTTGGGGTACACCCACAACAAGCTTAAACGGAAAAGCCATAGGCATTTTAAAAGTTAACCTAAGTGAAGAAGCAAGCCAAGCAAAAGCAGGAAGCATAAAAATAAAAGATGAAAAAGTCTATGTAGCAACCACAACTAACTGGCTCGAGCTTAAAAAAGTTATCTTTGAAGATAAAGTACTTAACGCCATTGAGGTGCTTAAAGAGGCCGATGTATTGGGGCTAGTAGAAAGTGAAACGTGAACAGCATTTTTCATAAAGCTATGTTCATCTAAGCATGGCTTGCGTTTAAAGCATGATATGCTTAAGACCCGTGAATAAGGAAGGTGGTCTTAGTGGACACCAAGTACATTTTTATTACGGGCGGCGTTGTATCTAGCTTAGGCAAAGGCATAGCCACATCAAGCATAGGAGCGCTATTGCGCGCTCGCGGCTACCAAGTTACAGCTGTCAAAATTGACCCCTACATTAACGTTGATGCAGGCACCATGCGTCCTTACGAACATGGTGAAGTTTTTGTAACGCAAGATGGCGCTGAGACTGACCTTGATATAGGCACCTACGAGCGTTTTTTAGATACGGATCTTTCTCGCGGTAACAACATAACAACAGGACAGGTTTACCAAACCGTTATAGAAAAAGAACGCCGTGGTGAGTACCTATCGCAAACCGTGCAAGTCATCCCACACGTAACCGATGAAATAAAAAACCGCATTTACCAAGCTGGCAAAGATGCAAATGCGGAACTTGTCTTAGTCGAAGTAGGCGGCACAGTTGGCGACATAGAATCCCTACCCTTCCTAGAAGCCATAAGACAAGTACGCTTCGAAGTAGGCTACAGCCACACCCTTTACTTTCACGTAACCCTCTTACCTTACTTAGGAACCTCAGAAGAATTCAAAACCAAACCCACACAACACTCTGTTGCAACCCTGCGCGGTGTCGGCATACAACCTGACGGTCTAATCATTAGATCAAAAAGCCCAACACCCGAAGAAGTACGCAACAAAATAGCCCTCTTCACCAACGTAGAGGCCCGCAATGTCTTTAACTCACACGATACCGACTTTGTTTACGCAGTACCCGAAATCTTAGAGCAACAAGGCATAGGTCGCTTTATAGAAAGAAGACTCGAGCTTGAAAAAGTTACGCCAGAACTAAAAAGCTGGCAAGAAGCCGTGCGGGTGCTGCGTAACCCCAGCCGTACTGTAAACATAGGCATTGTCGGTAAGTATGTCGCCATGCCAGACGCCTACCTAAGCTTGATGGAAGCCTTAAAACATGCAGGCATTGCTAACGACGCTGCAGTTGAAATGACATGGGTAAATGCCGAAGAACTTTCTGAAGGTGAGGTTGAGCGCTTAAAAGACTTCGATGGCATATTGGTACCCGGTGGCTTTGGCATAAGAGGTATAGAAGGCAAAGTCAAAGCAGCTACATTTGCCAGAGAAAACAACGTGCCTTACTTAGGTATTTGTTTAGGCATGCAAATAGCGGTCATTGAATTTGCAAGAAACATAGCAGGCTTAGATAATGCCAACTCAACGGAATTTGACCCCTACACAGCCTTTCCTGTCATTGACCTAATGCCAGAACAACTCGAAGTAGAAGGTATGGGAGGCACCATGCGTTTAGGCACATGGCCCATGCAAGTCTACCCAGACACACTTTTAGAAAAGATTTATAAACTTAACCCCGAAGGAAAACGCATTGTCAATGAGCGCCACCGTCACCGCTTTGAAGTCAACCCAGCTTACGTAGATGCCCTCAAAACAGCCGGCCTAGTTGTCTCAGGCGTAACCCCCGGCATGCAAGGACGCGGCGAAGGACTGGTAGAAGCCATGGAATTAAAAGACCACCGCTTTTATGTTGGTCTGCAATCACACCCAGAATTAAGCACCCGACTCATGCGCCCAAGCCCCCCCTTCAAAGGCTTCATACAAGCAGCCGTAGATTACAAATTCCAACAACTCGAGCTAGAAAGCAAAGCAAAAGCCTAATGAAACCCCTAGTTATAGGACTGGCAGGCGGAACCGGCTCAGGCAAAACCACCATAGGAAAAGCCATCTTGAAAAATGCAGGCGATAATTACGCCATAAGCCTGCCACAAGATGCCTATTACCGAGCCCAAAATGACCTGCCAGCCGAAGCTAGAGCCTTAACTAACTACGATGAACCCAGCGCCTTTGATACAGAACTCTTAATAGAACACCTAGATGCCCTCATACGCGGTCAAAGTATAGAAAGACCCGTCTATGACTTCTCAGCACACAACCGCTCGAGTGAGACCATTAGCCTAAAAGCTCTACCTATTATTTTGCTAGAAGGCA
>CAYGTA010000022.1:0-20737 GCA_964352605.1 uncultured bacterium
GCTTGGGGGCTGCTTAGGTCTACACCTGCGTCTTTTAGGGCGTCTAGTGGGTATTTGGAACCGCCTGCTTTTAAGAAGGTTAGGTAGTTCTCTACACTGTTGGCTTTGCCTTCTATAATGCCGTTGGCGAGGGCGTGTGCGCCTGATATGCCGGTTGCGTATTGGTAGACGTAAAAACGGCTGTAGATGTGTGTGTGGAATTGTGCCCATGTTATGCCCATGCGTTCTTTGTCTAGGGTTACGCTTGCGCCGTAGGCTTCGCTGAAGAGTTCACTCATTAGGTCTATTAGGCTTGTGGCTGATAAGGCTTGTCCGCGTTCGTTACGCTCGTGTATTTCTAGTTCGAAGCGGGCTAGGGTGGGCATGACTAGGAAGTAGCGGTAGAAGTTTGCCATGGCTTCTTCTATGAGGGCTATTTGGAAGTCTTTGTCAGTTTTTTGTTTGAATAAGTAGTCGCGTAGCATGGCTTGGTTGAAGTTGCTGGCTACTTCTGCTGCGAATAGGCTGTAGCGTGCGTAGATAAAGGGTTGGTTTTTGTTTGAGTAGTAGGAGTGCATGGAGTGACCTAGTTCGTGCGCTAGGGTGCTCATGCCAAAGACATCGTCGGTGTAGCTCATCATAATGAAGGGGTGTGTGTCTGCTGCGCTGGTTGAGAATGCGCCCATGCGTTTGCCTTTGTTTAAACTGCGATCTACCCATCTATCTTCTAGTGAGCCTTTGCTCATAACGTTTGTGTAGTCATTACCTAAGGGTGCTAGAGCTTCTGAGAGCCAGTTGACGCTTTGCTCAAAGTTGATTACGGGTGGGTTTTTGCTCATGGGTGCAAAGATGTCGTAGGGGTGAAAGTCATTTAGGCCCAGCATTTTTTGTTTGGCTTTAAAGTAGCGGTGCCATGTTCCTAGGTTAGCTTTAAAGGTATCTAGTAGGTTATGAAAGACAGTTGCGGGTAGGTTTAGGGGGCTGAGTGCGGCATCTAAGGCAGAGTCATAGTGTTTGGTTTTGGCTATTAAATTGTTTTGCTTTATGCCGGTGCTTAGTAGAGATGCCATGGTGTTTTTGTAGTTTAGGTGCGCGTCAGCGTAGGCTTTGTAAGCACTTTCTCTTAGTACACGGTCACTGCTACCCACTAAGGCTCGAATGGTACTTTGGGTTATGTCAAAGGTATTTCCAGAGGCATCTTTGGCACTTTCAATTATAAGGTCGGTGTTGGCTAGCACGCTATGTGAAGCTGTTGCGTTGCTAAAAGGGTCAGAGAGAGCACCTAACAGTGCTTCAACTTCAGCTGAGCAAGTGTGTTTGGCGTCTTGCTCGAGTTGCTCGAAGTAGTGTTTGTATATGCTTATTTCTTTGTTTTCTTGCGTCCATTTTTTAAGCCAGTCAAAGCCTATGTTTATGATTTCTGGTTTAGCAAAGGCAAAAGCTTGGCTAATTTTGGCGGCTAAGCTACGAACTTGGTCAAAGCGACTTGCTGCGTCTTTGTCGAGCGAATTTGTACTGTAGTCTAGGGTCGCGTAGACGCGTAGTTTGCCAAATTCACGTAAGATGTTATTACTGTAGCTTAGCCAGCGCAGGAGTTGATCACTGCTTTGACCTAGGGTGCCTTGAAAATCTGTTACTAAGTTTAAGTCTTGTTGAATTTGCTTAAAGCTGGTCTGCCAGTCACTTGGGGTTGCAAATACACTCTCTGCGTTCCAGCGTTCTTCAAGGGGTACATCTTTTCTATCTAAAGCGACTTGCATTATTGTGCTGCCTTTGGGCTAACACCAAGGTTGCGCTCGAGTAGGGCGTTTAGGTTGGGGTCTCGCCCCATGAATTCTTTGTATAGGTCGTTAGCATCGGCACTGTCGCCGCGTGAAAGTACGCTATCTACAAAGGCTTTACCTGTTTCTGGGTTAAAAATGCCTTCTTCTTTAAAGCGACTAAAGGCGTCGGCATCTAGTACTTCTGACCATTTGTAGCTGTAGTATGCTGCTGCGTAGCCTCCTGAAAAGACGTGTCCGAAGGCAGCTAAGAAATTATTATTTGCAAAGCTTGGCTCTATGCTGAACTTTTCCATACTGCGATTACCAAAGTTCATTACGTCACCTTGATCTTGGCTGTAGTTAATGTGTAAATCTAAATCAACTGCGCCAAAACTGAGTTGTCTCATTTGGGCATGGGCAGCCATGAAGGTTCGTGAGCTCATCATTTTGCCATAAAGATCATCTGGAATGGTTTCTAGGGTATCTATATGCTTGGCAAATAAATTAAGGGCTTCTCGTTCCCAAGCCCAGTTTTCCATGATTTGACTGGGAAGTTCTACAAAATCCCAAGGTACATTGGTTCCTGCTAAAGAAGGTACTTCTACACGTGATAAGCAGTGGTGTAGTAAATGCCCGAACTCATGAAAGGTGGTTTCTACTTCGTTATGGGTGAGCAGGGCTGCTTGACCTTTTTGAGGTGGTGTGAAGTTAGCGGCAATAAAGCCCAAATGTGGGCTAAAGCCATCTTTGTTTGCTTTGCCTGTAACAAAGGAGTTCATCCATGCGCCCCCCCGTTTATCTTCACGTGGAAAAAAATCTGCGTAGAAAGAAGCAACATGCTTATTATCAGCATCATGAATTTCAAAGAACTGTACATCTTCATGCCAAACATGCTTGTTTTCTTTTTCAGTAATACGAATGGCAAAGAGCTTTTCAGCAATGCTAAACATGCCCCTAAGAACATTATTTAAAGGAAAGAAGGGTCTAAGTGCCTCATCATCAAAATCAAACTTGGCCTTACGAAGTTGCTCAATTACATAACTTACATCCCAAGGCTCGAGTGTTTCTATGCCAAGTTCACTTTGGGCAAATTCTTTTAGGCTTTGTATTTCTTTTTGCCAGTACGGTAGGGTAGCTTGGTAAAGGTCATCTTCAAATTTAAGGGCGTTGCTGCCTGACTTGACCATGCTTTCTTCTAGGCGGTAGTCTGCAAAATTAGCGTAGTTTAAGAGTTTAGAGAGTTCTTGTCGTAGCTCGAGTATTTTAGGAATGAGGGGTCGGTTGTCAAAGTCACCTGTGCTTGCTCGGTTCATGTAGGCGTTGTACATGTGCTTGCGTAAGTCTCGATTTTTGGCGTACTTCATGAACGGTAAGAATGATGGGATTTGCAGGCTGAATCTGTAGCCTTCTAAAGCTTTGGTTTCTGCGTTTGCTTTGGCTTGCGCTATTGCAGATTCTGGTAGGCCTTCTAGGTCTTTTTTGTCTGTTATGAGCATTTCAAAGCTGTTACTTGAATCTAGTATGTTTTCTGAGAACTTGTTTTGGAGTTGGCTTAATTCTACTTTTAGGGCTTCAACGCGTTCTTTTTTGTCTTCACTAAGGTCAGCACCGGCACGAATAAAGTCACGCATGCTTTTCTCTAAATGCCGCTTGCGAATGCCTGTTAAGGCTTTGGCTTCTGGTGTTTCAGCGTAACGCTTAAGCAGTTGCCATAGGTCGCTATTAAGTGAGACTTTAGCCATAAATGCTGCGTAAAGCGGGTACACCTCATGAAACGCTTCACGTAGTTCAGCTGTCGTTGCGACTGAGTTTAAGTGATACGCCACAGTAAAGGCATTTTGTAAACGCTCGAGTTTCTGCTCTAGGGTTGCTAGGGTGCTTTCGTAACTTAGCTTTTGTTCTTTGCTAAGTTTAGTAATGTGTTGCTCTGTTTCTGTAATTAGGTCTTTAATGCCTGTGCGTACGTGCTCTGCGGTAATTTGGTCAAAGGGTATTAAGAAGTCTGTACTTAAAAGAGGATTCATAAAGGCCTTTCAAAATAAGTGAGGATTATCTCTGTCTCCTCAAGGTAGTAAAAGTCTAGAGCTTGTCGCCTTTCGCATTTATGACCAGAGCCACTTGCTTAACTAAAGGCTAGCTGTCTTAGCTTTAAGTCTAACGGTGTTTGGTTTATTTATTTGCATTTTAAACCGCATACTTTTAGCGTTTCCACGAATGGTTGCACCATCAAACCATTCGTGCGACCTGGGGGAGTAGAAACAAAGCAACTTAGCTGGCGGTGCAATATTTAGTGGAGCTGCAATTTTAAGGATTTGCATAACCTTTTAACTAAGCTGCGTACTTGTCTGTCTTAAAAACTGTAGATAATTCCTTGATACTTTAATTAGTCTAATAACAAGCAGCTTTTTGTTAGCGTGAAAATGCTCATTTTATGGCTTAGCAAAGCTCTGTTTATAACCTTCAGGACGGAAAAACTCTCAGTAAACAGGTCTCTTTGAGAGTCTACAGCTAGCACTTTCACTTAAACTCAGATACTAGATGTAGACATAAAGAAGCATACAACTACAACTTAGATAGCTCAAAACAGCTATGTACTTTTGCCTGTGAAGTTTGTTACACTTGCTCATTGTGTCGAATGAAGTACGGGCGTTTGCTTACGAGAAGAGACCACTATGACAACTGATTATAAATACACATTAACGCGCATCTGTTTAAGAACAGGTCAGCTTAGCCTTACACAAAGCCTTATTGGCATGCTGCCTAAAGAAGGTAAAATTACCGCTATAGATGCCGAAAAAAACACCGAAATCGAACTCGAGCTTAAGGGTCGAAACCTAACGGGTGTTGCTCGTTTTTTTCAAGTTCATGGGCTTGGTGTTAATGACGAAATTCATATTCGTCCTTTAGAGGACGGTACCTTTTTATTTACACCCACCAAACGAGATGTAAGAGGGCAAGAAGCTAAGGCAGCTACCGGTTTACGCTTAGCAGAGCGTTTATTACAGCAAGCTGTTCCTCTGGCAGAACGTGAAATTAGAACCCAATTTCCAGAATTAACCAATGGTGTTGACATCCACGCACTCTTATCACAAGATGCACGCTTTAGCTTTAAAGATGGACGTTGGCAACCCCAAAGCATGCTTAGCCAAAGCCCAGCGCCTGAGCAACGCCAAACTGAACAAATTACAGAACAAGTCACCGAAATAAAGCTCTTAAAAGAAGAACCACTCTTAAATGAAACACCCCAAACAGCCATTCCAGATGCCAAACCAAGCCTAAACAAACCCGTACTCGAGTCTGAATCTGTGACTTCTTATGTTCGTCCTCCTAAACTACAAAAGGCTGGGCTTAATTCAGCAAGTGAAACTGAGAGTCTAGATGATCACAATAGGGCTAAGGATTTCTTAAGAACGTTTGGCTTTGAGGTTGAAAGCCTTGCAAATGGTCAACTTTTAGCACATGCTGACTTAGGTCGCCATAAATACAGTGCTTATATACAAGTTTTATCTGAAGGTGCTCAACTTGACTGGGCAACGTTACTCACACGCCGTCGTGATACCAATGCAAGCTACGCGGCTGTTTTTGCAGACTACCGTGATCTCATTCGCTTAGGCGCACCTGCAGGCATGGCTCGGGCAACCTTATGGTCTTGGGATGGTCTAGAGCGTGTTAAAGACATTATGAATGTAATGCCTTTAAGCCCTTATGATTTAGAAAGTCATTTCAAAAAAGATGGTTTGTTTGAAGAGGGTAAAGAGCGCTTTCAAAAAGAAATGAATGAGCGTGTCGCACAACGAGGTGTATTTTCAACTGTTTTGTCACGCTTAGCAGGCATGAAAGCCCCTTGTGTATTTATGTTAGATGATGTTGCCGATGAGCAGTTAAGTCGCGAAACTGTCTTAAAGGTTTTAGAAAATCTAAGCGGCGCACCTTTTCATATGATTACAAGGGTTGATCATGGTGAGTTTTGCTTACGCCAAAAAGTTGCTGATTCATTGCAGCATATTTCTGACTACTCCTTATCGCTAAAGAGCCGCTTACCGAACCGTCAGACTGAGCGTTTACAATCTCTAGATGACATTGTAAAAACAAAGTAAGGCAAATCTTCATTCTTTTAAACCAGAGGCGGCAGCGCCTCTGGTTTTTTGTTAAGCTGATGTCTATGAAGCGAATCTTCACTTTCTTAGTTTTAGGCTTATTAGCCTTAGTTTTGGGCTTAACAGCGTGTGGTGGAAGTACAACTATTGTGCCTAAAACCCCTATCGTGCAAAGCCTCTCTATAAATAATATTGTCTTACAAGACAACTTTGGCTTTATAGTTACCGAAACACAAGAAATTTTACTCAAAGCCGAAGCTCAAACCAATGCAGAGCTTAAACGCTTTAGCATTTATGCCAAAAAAGGTGCAGGGGATTACTCGCAGCTTGTAGAGTGCATTAATACAACTTGTGAATATGCTTGGCCTGTTAGTTCAATTAATAACGGTGTCTATAGTTTTTTAATTGAAGCCGAAGACCAAAGAGGAGCGCTCTCAGCACTCCCCTTCAAAAACTCTTTAGCTATAGATATTCGTTAAGCTTGCAAAGCTTTTACACCAACTTCTTGTTGCTGCGCAGCTTCAATCGCTTTAACTAGCCACACTGCCCCGCTTAACGTTGTTACATAAGCAATGCCATTTTCAAGCGCTACTCTAAGTTCTTGCGTGTGCTCAAGATCAATAAGTAAATCATAGTCACTATCGCTTATAGTAAACCCTAAACGCTCAAAGCTATCTGCAAGTTCACTAGCAGCTATTAGTTTTACTTTGCCACTTAAAGGTACATTGACGTTTGCCCCTAATAGACCTTTGTAGTAAGCCAAATAAGGGTCTTTTGATATACCCATACTTTCACCTGTTGAGCGCATTTCTGGCCCTAAAATAGGTAAAACATGCTTAAATTTTAAGAAAGGTAAAACCACTTCTTTTACACTGTAAAAGTCAGGCTTAGGGGTTTGCGTAAAGCCAATATCTTCTAAGGTTTTACCTGCAGAAATAAGCGCAGCATATTTAGCTAAAGGGTGCCCAATAGCTTTTGATAAGTAAGGAATAGTGCGACTGGCTCTTGGGTTAGCTTCAATAATAAAAACTTCTTCGTCTTTAATAACATATTGAATATTTATAAGCCCTTTAACGCCAATGGCCTGAGTAAGTTTAAGACTATAGTCACTAATGGTTGCTTGAACCGCTTCACTTAAGGTCACCGGTGGCGTTATGCAAGCGCTATCACCTGAGTGAACCCCTGCACCTTCAATATGCTCCATAATGCCAGCAATGACCGTGCTTGTACCATCTGAAAGCGCATCTACATCAACTTCTTGAGCGCCCTCTATAAATTTATCTACCAAAATACTAGGGTTATTAGGAAGTTCAGCATAAACATCCGCTAGGTAAGCTTCGAGTTCAGCTTCGTTATGTACTCGCATCATGGCACGCCCGCCCAGCACATAGCTAGGTCTCACCATGACAGGATAGCCAATGTCATATGCTAGCTTGAGCGCTTCTTCGGGCTTAACAGCAACACCCCCTGCAGGCTGCGGAATATCAAGACGCTTGCAAAGTTCATGAAAACTATCCCTATCTTCAGCAAAATGAATAGCTTCCGCCGAAGTACCCCAAATGGGAACGCCTGCATCTGTAAGGGCTTGCGCTAACTTAAGAGGCGTTTGCCCACCTAGTTGCACAATCACACCTGCAGGTTTTTCATGATCAATAATATTTAGAACATCTTCAAAAGTTAAAGGCTCAAAATAAAGCCTATCTGCCGTATCATAATCAGTTGAAACCGTTTCAGGGTTTGAATTAACCATAATGGTTTCAAAACCAGCATCTTTAAGCGCCCAAACTGCGTGCACCGTTGCGTAATCAAACTCAACACCCTGACCAATTCGGTTCGGGCCAGAACCCAAAATAACCACCTTAGCTCTGTCACTTGAAAGCACCTCGTCTTCCCACTCGTAAGTACTGTAGTGATAAGGCGTATAAGCCTCAAACTCAGCTGCACAAGTATCAACCGTTTTGTAAACAGGTGCACCTTTATTTTGCAACCGCAAAGCACGCATGGTTTCTTTAGGCTCTCCTGTTAAAGCTGCCAAATCTGCATCAGAAAAGCCAATTCGTTTAATTTCACGCCACAATTCCCAATTCCAAGTTTTAGGCGCATCTAGTGCAGTAATCTCCTGCTCAACCGCTACAATCTCACGCAGTTGACCCAAAAACCAAGGATCAATCGCTGTTTTATCATGCAAAAACTGTACACTCTTACCTCTACGCAAAAGTTCAAACAGGGCAAATAAACGCATAGGATTAGCCCGCAACAAAGACTCCAAATACGCATTTGTCTTCTCAGTCATTTCGCCCCGAATATCAAGCTCTAAAGAACGAATAGCTTTAAGGAGTGACTCTTTGAAAGTGCGACCAATAGACATAACTTCACCCACAGAACGCATTTGGGTACCTAAGTTATCGGTTGTACCAGGAAACTTCTCAAAAGCAAAACGAGGAATCTTAGTAACTACATAATCAATAGAAGGTTCAAAAGCAGCCTTTGTCTCTTTGGTAATGTCATTAGGCAATTCATCTAAATGATAGCCCACTGCCAACAGGGCAGCAATTTTGGCAATAGGATAACCCGTTGCTTTAGAAGCAAGTGCTGAAGAACGAGAAACACGTGGGTTCATTTCAATAACAATAATGTCACCATTTTTAGGGTTAACAGAAAACTGAATATTACTGCCCCCCGTCTCAACCCCAATTTCTCTAATAATAGCAATCGAATAATCACGAAGCTGCTGATACTCCTTATCACTCAAGGTCTGAGCAGGCGCAACCGTAATAGAGTCACCCGTATGCACACCCATAGGGTCAAAATTTTCAATCGAGCAAATAATAACCACTGTGTCATTATGGTCACGCATGACCTCAAGCTCATACTCTTTCCAACCCAAAATAGACTGCTCAACCAAAACCGTAGTTACAGGAGAATCATGTAGACCTTGCGTTACAATTTCTTTAAATTCAGCCTCATCATAAGCAATACCGCCACCGGTACCACCCAAGGTAAAAGAAGGACGAATAATAGCAGGGTAACCAATGCTCGTAACAAATACCAAGGCCTCATCGAGCGTAGCAATCATTTTGCCAGCAGGCGTAGCAATACCAATCTTTTCCATAGCTTGCTGAAAAAGCTGCCTATCTTCACCCTTTTGAATAGCATCATAATTAGCACCAATAAGCTCAACCCCGTACTTATCTAGGGTACCCGCTTCATAAAGCGATTTAGCTAAATTAAGCGCAGTTTGCCCACCAAGCGTCGGCAAAAGAGCATCAGGCTTTTCGAGCAAAATAACTTTTTCAATAAACTCAGGCGTTAAAGGCTCAATATAGGTTCTATCTGCTACCTCAGGATCCGTCATGATAGTCGCAGGGTTAGAGTTAATAAGCACAACCTCATACCCCTCACGCCTAAGCGCCTTACAGGCTTGCGTACCCGAATAATCAAATTCGGCAGCCTGACCAATCACAATTGGCCCTGAACCAAGAATCAAAATTTTATGAATGTCTGTACGTTTTGGCATAAGAAAACCTCAAGTATAAGCTTTGTCTAAACAGTTACAAGGGATATTGCTTAAGCTAAGCTTCGCAGAAACGCTTTAGCTTAGCCCCGTCACTCAAGCGAAAAGAATACCACGTAAGCACCTCAAAGTCTTGCTAAGGCTTCGGAAAAAAAGCTGACGTTCGACCCATAAGCTGATAAGCAATCAAACCAAGCCACTCTTTAACAGCCAAATCAAAAATAAAAAGCTTCCCCGAAAAAAGCACCTGCGGACTTGTCTCAGCACTCAACCCCACCCGATAATCAACCGGATAAGGAATAACTTCCCACTCGAGTGCTTCAAAAATACCTACCGACCTAGGCATGTGAAAAGCGGAGGTAAGCAGTACCCAAACTTCATCTTTTTGAGGATTGACTAGCGCTTTTGTAAACACAGCATTTTCAAACGTGTTCCGTGATTCTGATTCAAGAATAAGCCTATCTGTATTTAAACCCAGTTCTTGGTAAAACTGCTCAGCCACATCAGCTTCACGGGAACTCGAGCGTGGTTTTATTTCTGCGCTTCCACCACTAAAGACTAGTTTCGCATTGGGGTAGTGCAAAGCTAGCTGGGCAGCTTCGGTCATGCGCTCAGCAGCACTGTTTAGGTTGGCTTGACCATGGGCTTCAGTTAAGATTTGGTCTACAGCTCCCCCTAGAACAATAATGCCTGTAATTTCTTCTGGTAAATTTACTTGTGGGAAGCGTTGTTCTAAAGGTCGCATGGCATATAAATGTATAGGTAAAAGAAGAGCAGCTAAGGCTGCTATAGTTAAACCAAGAAGCGCAATTCTTGCTTGTCTAAAAAAAGCGCTGTAGAGCAAAAGACTGCTTAAGATGGTGAGGATAAGCCATAGGCGCGTAGGTTGCGCAAACCACCAGAAGACTTTAGATAAGACAAACATCAAGCTACTGAGTTAAATAAGCTTGATGTTGAACAGCCCAAGTAAAAGCAGCGTAAAGCACATAGATAATTAAGCCTATACTTAGGCCGCCAAACGCATAATCTAACTGCTTTAGCTTTGGTAAGCCTTGTCTCACAAAGCCCCAAAGCATGCCGCCAATAACCCCACCCACATGCCCCCATAAAGAAACATTAGGAATGGCTACAGAAAAAATAACGATAAACGCCATCCACTGCAAAAGAGACCTGAGCAAAACACGGTCCTGCTGAGTTTGCCTTCGAAACACATCTGCCAAAAGGGCACCTGCAATACCAAGGACACCCCCAGATGCACCCACCAAAGGAATACCACCGGGTGTTGCCAAAACACTAAAGTACGCACCCATAATGCTGCCAATAACAAAAGCAGCCAACATGTTCGCCCAGCCCCGTCTCGCCTCATAAATACGCCCAATGTCAAACAAGACATAGGTATTCATAGCAATATGCAAAATACCCCCATGCACAAACGCATATGACAAATAACGCCATAAGCCTTCAGAATCAGGTATACCCATCACTCTATCTAAAAACCCAGCAATCACAATAGGCGCATTAGGGTGAATACTACGCTCGAGCCATACCTGAACAAGATAAGCAAGCACAAGTGCTGCCATTAACCCAACCGTACCTAAAGGCATTATCCGTTTCTTAGTAATAACAGGTAAAGGCTGACCATAGTCTTCAAGCTTTTTAGCATAACGCTCATGCAGAGATTCAGGCGCAGTAGCGTAAGCCTGAGCATAAAGCCTAGCCGCTTGCTCGCTCTGCCCTGATTGCTCAGCACTACGCGCAGCAATCTCATAAAGCGTATAGGCAGCGACCCCTTCAGGAGGCGTTTGTAAGGTGGTTCTAACTCTATCTAACTGCCCTTTTTCAGCCGCAAGCTTAGCCTCAGTAATATTAAGACTCCGGTAAGCAATAGGGCCCTTCTCAGATGCTTCCCAGCGTTCACGCATATCTTCTAACGCCTGCGCTGCCAAATCAAGACGACCCAAACCAATATACGCCTCTACCCTAGCAGCCAACCCAAGAAACGCATTATCACCCTCCTCAGGCATTTTAAGCGCAAGCACTTTATCCCACTGCCCTTCAAAAGCAAAAAGCTGCGCTAAGAGCAAATGATCTGCCTCTTCAGTACTAATAAGCTGCAACACCGCATCACTATCACCCTGCTGCAAGGCCGCTTGTGCCAACAAACGCCGCATACGCAAATGACCATCAGACCAGTACAAAAAACTCGTAATTAAGCGAGCCACACTGTACTGCTTCGCACGAACCAAAGAGGTCAACACGATAGGGCCAAAAATAAACAAAGGACAAATAATAGCAGCCACCCAAAGCACGCTCGAAGACAGATTTGCATAAAAGCCAGACGCCCCCAGCAAAGCCGCTGCAAACGTAGCCAAAATAGTCTTCAAAGGCAACTCAGACAAAGCCGGCGCCAAACGCATCATCCAGCGACTAACAAAAAAACCACTAAACGCAATAATAATAAGCCAAAGCTCGAGTTCGTTCATCTTAGATAGCCTAGCACCTCTTATGCCCACTCTAAAACTGGTATAACACCCTTACAAGGATTTCCTTATGATGATGAGATTTAATCTTTTACTTCTAACCGTGGGTTTCCAGCTTTTTTTAATGCTTCATTTTAACCTTGAAGTACCCAAAAAAGCTAAGGCTTTTCACAAAAATAAAAGCTCGAGCTTGCTTTTAGGCTGCAGCTTATGAGTCTTTTGCTTCCTATTTTAATTATTATTCTTGCTTATTTTTTGGGTTGCTTACCTACGGGTTTACTGATTGCTAAAGCTAGAGGCATTGACATTCAGAAGCAAGGTTCAGGTAATATTGGTGCAACAAATGTCTTGCGTTCTGTAGGTCTTATTCCTGGCATTATTGTGGTCATTATGGATCCTTTAAAGGGTTACCTGGCTGTCTTGGCGGCTAGACTTTTAGGCATGGAACCTTGGGTTATTGCCTTAACCGCTTTAGCTGTTGTGCTAGGCCATAACTACAATATCTTTTTGAAATTCCGTGGTGGTAAAGGCATAGCTACAAGTTTAGGGGCGTACCTAGCTATTGACCCGCTGTTTAGCCTTATGATTGCGCTAATTGGCATTATGGCTATTTATTTAGGACGTCTAGTATCTTTAGGTTCTTTAGTAGCTGTGTTTGCTTCACCCTTTGTTTACATTATTAGAGAAGGCACGTTTGAATGGCCTTACTTCTTACTCTTAGTTGCTTTTGCAGGCTTAGCTTTTTACCGTCACTCTGCTAATATTAAAAAACTGGCTTTAGGTACAGAGCGACGTATAGGTGAAAAAACAAGCAAACCAGAAGCTGAAACAAAAAAGCGGAAATAGATGAATAACAGGAGACTGTCATGATAGATTTTCTTGTAATTGCCCCCCACCCAGATGATGCAGAACTCGGTATGGGTGGAACGCTTGCCAGAGCAAAAGCTGAAGGGCGCTCAACCGCCATTATTGACTTAACAAGAGGCGAGTCAGCCACCAAAGGCAGCCCAGAAATTCGTGCTATAGAAAGTGCCAATGCCTCAAAAATACTAGGCTTAGATATTAGACATAATATGGGCTGGCCGGACTCTCGCATTATGGATAGTGAAGATAGACGCTTGCAGCTAGCCAGAGTCTTTAGAGAACTAAAACCCAAAGTCGTTGCTGCTTCTCACCCTAATGACCGGCACCCTGACCATGTGGCAGCAGCCAGCATAGTGCCAGCAGCACTGCATTTAGCAGGGCTCAAAAATAGCCCTTTAAGCGGTGAACCTTTTAAACCTCAAAATGTTTTCTTTTACATGGGCAATGGCCCTTTTGAAGCAACGCTTGTGGTTGATACTAGCGACTATATAGAAATTTGGGAAGCGGCTGTTAAGTGCTACGTTAGTCAATTTACAGGTGAAGCAGCTTCTGAGACTGTCACACCAGATGTCTACAGGCGCAGGCGTGGCCGCGCAGCCTACTGGGGAACCTTTATAGATGCAGCTTACGGCGAACCACTCTGGACACCAAGACCTGTAAATTACCAACCCTTTTAATACCATTTCCGTTTAGTTCTTTAAGGAACTAAACGCGGTCTTGCACCGTTGAAACCAATACCAAGTCCGCTTAGGAGCGTATAAAAGGTTGATTCAAAGAAAATATAGAGACCACACACAAAAGTAAGCTGCCTCTATACAGAATTAACTTTTAGATGAATAACGTTTAGTTCGAAGAATCAACAGGCGGAACTGCTGTTTCTAAAATCAGCAGCGAATCAGGCTGATTCACCAAAGCAATATCAAATGCAGAACGACCCTCACTATTCTCCAACTCAGCATCCGCACCATTCTCAAGCAAAACCGGAATCGCATCCCCGTTATCACGCGCGGCAAACATAAGTGCAGTCCAACCCTCATCTGTTAGGGCATTCACATCTGCACCAAGTTCTATAAGATCCTGAACAATATCCGTATTACCAGCACTCACTGCATACATTAAAGCAGTCTGCCCATAAGGATCACGCGCATCAATAAGCTCACCCGAGGCAAGAAGAGCACTAATCTCAGCCAAATCACCTGCCTGAGCAAACTCAAAAATAGCACTCGAGTAATCACTTATGCTTTCTAACACTTCACCAGCAGTACCAGCTAGTAACAAGCTTGCTTCACTAAGCCCTTGCGCTTCAGCTAAATACAGTAAGCGTTGCGCTTCTGTCAGGTCAGCCTCAACAACTTCACCCTCAAGGTAAAATCTACCTAGTAGAAGTTGCGCTTCACCTACACCCTGATTAGCGGCTGCACTTAACCAACGCACTGCCTCGTCATTACTTTGCGATACCCCATGACCAAAATAATGAAACAAACCCAAGTAATACTGAGCGTTAGCCTGCCCTTGAGCAGCAGCTGCAGTAAGCCACTTAGCTGACTCGGCGTAACTCTGCTCACCATTAAAGCCATTCATGTAAAGCCATGCCAACTCAAACTGAGCATCGGCATCACCTTCACTTGCAGCAAGCTCGAGCTGCTCAGAGCTCTGCATTAAGCCTGTTTGTACATCTTCTACTGCTTCTATAGCTTGTCTTTGCTCTTCCGTAACCGTGTCAGTATTTGATCGCACTGTAGGAATAACATAATTAGCACCAAGGACCACAACCATGCCTAAAACAAGGATGGCTAAGATAATTAAGGGTAATTTAAAACTTGGTTTTGCTGAACCAAAGTCAGGGTTTTCTGCAACTCCTGTGGTGATTGCATCTGGGACGGGTGTTAAATGATGAATATTTGACTCATCAAGCCCAGACCTTAAGTCTTTGCGCGGCTCTGCTTGGGCAGCCGCCTCAGGAATAGGTGTTTTATTAGCTGCCTTATTTAGGCGCTCTTTAGCCCGCACGGCAACCGTTTTCACTTCAACAGTATCACTTAGTTCTTCAACAGGATTTATGGGCGAAAAGAGTTGATCAACCTCGACAGATAAATCAACCTTAACTTCATCTGCCTTAGGTTTTACAGTCTCTTGATTATTCTTAACTACAGCTTTAACTTCTGTTTGTTCTTTTTTTTGAACTTCTTTTATCGCTTCAGGCTTTTTTTTAGTATCAGTTAACGGAACTGTTTTTTTTTCCTCAGGAATTAAAAGAGCATCCTCAAGATTTTCAGAGACCACAGCAACAGGAATATCCAACTGCCCCATAATATTAGCCAATTTATCAGCTTTATCTTTAGAAATAGCTTTGGTTAAAGGGCCAGGTCTACCTGAAAGCAGCTTCGTCATTTTATTAATAGAAACATTAAGCTTATCAGCAAGCTGCAAAGCCACCATAGCGCAACGATCTTCTTCTACAGCTGAAGTTAAGAAAACAACATATTTTGGTTCCACAAATCAACCTCTAACACGCAGTAAAAATCTGGTGCGAACTAAACCAACACACAAGGCCCAACTCAAGCGTGTTCTGAAAGTCTATCATAGACTAAGCTAGCATGACCAACGTTAACTTTTGTAACATTTAAAATAAGCATGATTCCACGTGAACAGATCATTCAAAAACTCACAGAAACACTCGAGCCTCAAAGTTTTATTTATGCACTATGGCTTGAAGGTGCAGATGCGCTTAACACCCTAGATGCTTATTCAGATATTGATCTTTGGTTAGATGTTGAGGCAGCTAAGCTTCAAGAGGGTTTTACACTCATACAAAAAGCGCTTTTAAGCTTAGGGTCATTAGAACTCGAGCTTGATGTGAATCATCCTGACAAGTATATTGAACAGCGTTTTTTTCGACTTAAGAACAGTTCTAAGTTTTTGCTTATTGATGTTTGCATTCAATCTCATGAGCGCACGGTGCTGCTTAATCCTGAATTAGATGCTGTAATCGTGTTGTTTGACAAAGCAGAGGTTATTCGTTTTAGTGAAAGCCTTTCGACTGATGTCTTTACTCGTGTTAAAGGCATTCAAGATGCTTACCTGCTTTACTCAGTTCAGTTAGAGAAATACTTAGCTCGAGCTGAGTATCTAACTGCTGTTTCAGCTTATCAAACTCGTATTTTCATGCTTCTTGTTGAGCTATTACGCTTGAAGCACTGCCCTATAAAGGCAGATTATGGGGTCAAGCACATTTACACAGATTTACCTCTTGTAATCTGCAAGCGTTTAGAAACACTTCAGTCATTTAACGGCCTGTCAAGTTTAGCAACTCAGTATACAAACACCAAAGATTGGATAAGCACGCTTATAAGCGATTTGTCTTCTTAAAAGCGCTTTTATTCATTAGCTCTGAACTCATACGCTATACTTTCAAACATGTCTGCTGTTACTGAAACATTTAATTTAGATGCATGTTTAAAAAAAGCTCGAGTGGCAAGTCGTGGTCTAGCAAAAGCGAATCGAAATGGCGCGCTTTTAGCTATTGCAGATGCACTTGTGGCACACTCGAGTGAGATTGTTGCTGCAAATGCGCTTGATGTTGCGAGTGAGCGTGCTAAGGGTACAAAAGAGGCTTTGGTTGATCGTTTGACGTTAACGCCTGAGCGCCTTTTGGCTATGGCTGAGGCGGTTCGTTTATTGGTTAAGTTGCCTGATCCTTTGAATCGTGTGTTGGATGGTTGGCAGCTTGATAATGGTTTGCAGGTTCGTAAGCTTGCGGTGCCGTTTGGGGTTATTGGCATGATTTATGAGTCTAGGCCGAATGTAACGGTTGATGCTGCTACGCTTGCGCTTAAGGCGGGTAGTTGTGCGGTGCTTCGTGGCTCGTCTAATGCGCTAAATAGTAATCGTGTTTTGGTGCAGGTTATGCGTGGGGCGCTTAAGTCTGTTGGGGTTACTGAGGATGCTATTCAGCTTATTGATTCTGTTGATCGTAATTTGGTGACGGCTTTGCTAACGGCTAGGGGTAAGGTTGATTTGGTAATTCCGCGGGGTGGGCATAGTCTTATTCAGCATGTTGTTAATAATGCGAAGGTTCCTACCATTGAGACGGGTGTGGGTAACTGTCATGTTTTTGTTGATGCTAGTGCTGATCTTACAAATGCGGTTGAGGTAATTGTGAATGCGAAGGTGCAGCGTCCTGGTGTTTGTAATTCTGCTGAGACTTTATTGGTGCATGAGGCGGTTGCTGCTGCGTTCATTCCGCAAGCGTTAGGGGTTTTGGCTGAGCAGGGGGTTGAGTTGTTTGCTTGTGAGCGTAGTCGAGCTTTGTTTCCGCAGGCAAATGCAGCTACTGAGCTTGATTGGGAAACTGAGTATCTTGATTATAAATTAGCAGTAAGAGTTGTGGATGATGTTGAGGCAGCTATTGAGCATATTAATACGTTTGGAACGATGCATTCGGAGAGTATTTTGACGAATGATGTGCGTAATGCGCGTAAGTTTCAAGAGGAAGTTGATGCGGCAGCTGTGTTTGTAAATGCTTCTACACGTTTTACGGATGGTTTTGTGTTTGGTTTTGGTGCTGAGATTGGTATTTCAACCCAAAAATTACATGCGCGTGGACCTATGGGTTTAGCTGAAATTGTTACTTATAAGTATTTGATTGATGGTGAAGGGCAAATAAGACAGTAGCTTTATGCCTGTTCATTTTACCACCTTAAAACCTGATTACTTTAAAGCCTTAGCTGAACTTCAGTATCTTTGTTTTCCTCATGTACCCAAAGATGAGTACTACCAAGTTGAGCATTTTGAAAGTCATTACAAGGTTTTTCCTGAAGGCAGTTTTGTTGCTCTGGATGAAGATAAGGTCATTGGGTTTGCTTCAGGTTTGTTTGTAACACTCGAGCTGTCTAAACCGCATAGTCTTAATAGTGTTTGTGCGAATGGTTTTTACACGAATCATGATGCTTTGGGTCTTTTTTATTATGCGGTTGATTTGGGTGTTCATCCTGATTATCGTAGACAGGGTTTGGGTGGGCATTTTTATGATTTACGTAAAGCTTTGGTGCGTAAGTTTAATAAGAGGGGTATTGTTGCGGGTTCTGTACCAATTAATTATGAGGCGTATCGGGCATCTTTACCTAAAGAGGCGTACATAGAAAAAGTTGCATCTTGTGAACTTTATGATGCAACTTTGAGCTTTCAGATTAATAATGGGTTTGAAGTTTTGGGTTTAAACCCTAATTATGTGCCTAATGCGTTTGATGATTCGGCAGTTACTATATTTTGGGCTAACCCTGACTTTAAGCTTTAGGCTTCTTGTACTTCAACGTACCAAGAGTCACCTTTGACAATTATTTTGCGGTCAAAGGCTTCGTATTGACCAAAATCTACGACTGCGTTTACAAAGTGTTCTGCTACGTGTTTACTAGAAAAAGGGCCAACCATGCAGTCACACTCGCCTTGCCAGCGGTTAGGCACAATGGTGTTATTGAAAACTTGGTAGGGCTGATAGTCTGAGTTGCTATTTCTTACATAATCCATGAGAATCACCTTTCTAGTGAATGCTTAAAGACCTTAGGTTAATTTTACGAATACGTTGTTAGTGAAGAAGAAGTTATTACGAACGACGGGCAGCTTAGCTTTTTACTTGTACTTAGCGTGGTGACTTCACCACGACTTCTGATAACTAAAGTGTAGCAAGAAGCAAAATGATAAGTATGATGATAAATGTCCCATTTATCTTTTCTTTTTGGCAAAAATACATAGTCAAAGTACTAATGTTATCTTAAATGCACTCTTTTGGCTAAAAACAAACTGCATTCTGGCAATCTAATGAGAATATGGTGCAATAAAAAAACTGACGGAGTAAATAACTCCGTCAGTTTAAAACAAATGAAACTAAAGTTTAGGCAAGTTCAGGAAAGAAAATACCTATCTCACGTGCAGCCGTTTCTGGTGCATCTGAACCATGTGCTACGTTTTCATCTATAGTGGTAGCAAAATCACCACGAATTGAACCTGGAGTTGCGTCAGCAGGATTGGTTGCACCCATCATGCCACGCCAACCTAAAATAGCGTTCTCGCCTTCAAGCACCATAGCCACAACAGGACCGCTAGTTATAAAACTAACCAAACCCTCAAAAAAGGGTTTACCTGCATGCTCACCATAATGCTTTTCAGCAGTTTCACGAGGAATTTGCATTTGCTTCATCGCTACAATCTTGTAACCTTTTTTCTCAATTCGAGAAACAAGTTCACCAACAAGACTTCTTGCGACACCGTCGGGTTTAATCATTGCGTAAGTACGTTCTATAGCCATAACGCAGGGACTATATCACGAATAAAGCGGGACTGAGTGGTAAAAATTAGCATCCCAAATTAAGTAGTCAAAAAAACGTAAGAAAGCCTAGTAAAAGAGACCTAAGAACTATAGCAATTCCTCTCTACTTTTTACTTTCTACCTTTCACTCATTACTTTCGACTCAACCCAAGACTTGCGCTAAGTCATCACATAAGTCTTTAGCATCTTCAATACCTACAGAAACCCTAAACACACCCTCACCCGCAAACTCACGGTAAGACTCGAGCTGTTCTTTACTTAGCTTATAAGAGGATGCTTGCAGTTCTTGGGTCGCCATGTAATAAATCAAACTTCTGTGATGCCCAAGTGATACCGCGTAGTGAAACACACTTAACTTTTTACTGAACTGCTCAGCTATGGCAGAGCCATCTTCGACTTGAAAGGTCAGCATGCCTGAGTAATTACGCATTTGTTTTTTAGCCAAGTCATGCTGCGGGTGCGAAGGCAAACCAGGGTAGCGAACTTGCATAACCTTAGGATGCACCTCTAAAAAGTTTGCAACCGTCAAGGCATTTTCTTCATGCGCTTTCATGCGTAAAGACAACGTGGCAGCGCCCCGCATAATAAGCCATGCATTAAAAGGACTAAGCACCGCACCAGCATGAATGCCTACATTTTGACGCAATTCAGCAATAGACTGATTTGTAGATAAAATTGCACCCCCCATTGCGTCACCATGCCCCCCAATGTACTTGGTTAAAGAATGCATAACATAATCAGCACCCAAATCAAGTGGCTTTGTAGCTATAGGAGAAGCAAAGGTCGAATCAACTCCAAGCAAAGCTCCTACACGATGCACTAACTTTGCAACAGCCTCTATATCAGTTAAACGCATAAGCGGGTTACAAGGGGTTTCTATCCAAACCAACTTCGTATTAGGTTGCAAAGCAGCCTCAACAGCCTCTAAATCAGACATGGTTACCGTTGTAACCTCAACCCCAAATTTAGGCAAAACCTCATTAGCAAACTCACGCACCCCCGCATACGTAACATCACTAAGTAACAAATGATCACCCTGAGCCAACAACTGCGTAAAAAGCCCCGTCACAGCAGCCATACCACTCGCAAAACACAAGCACGCCTCAGCATTCTCTAAAGCAGCTAATTTAGACTCGAGTTGAGCCACAGTCGGGTTTGACCAACGCGTGTAAATATGCGGCATATCTTCAGATATATCTTCTGCTGAGAAGGGTAAATTAGCTTCAACAACAAAGGTACTAGACATAACCAAATTAGGGGCTGAGGCTCCCGTTACAGCATCAGGCAATTCACCTGCATGAACAACTTTGGTACGCTCGAGCCAATCTTTAGCTTCTTTTTTCATCATTCGTTCAGCTTATCTGAAATTCTTTTAACCGTCTATTGTTTGCTTTAATGACGTTATACATCTCAGCCCTGTACACCCAAAAGACATAAAACAAGCTCATCTAGATGCTGGATTTGATATCAATTTTCAATTAAAAGCTTTTGAAATAGCTACCACGGTACTCGAGCCTTCTCAGACAATCATTTATCAGTATTTGCATACCAAACATGAAAATAAATATTCGACTTCCGAAAATTTCGTAGCTTTTGACTTAAAATTCTTAAGTACATTGAGTGAACTACTTGAAGTTACGAAAAGACACTATACCGAATGCTTTATACTAAACTGATTTAATCGTGTCATAAGACTGAGTGAGTCAGAGCGTAGT
>CAYGTA010000023.1:0-20533 GCA_964352605.1 uncultured bacterium
TCAAGGTGAAAGCCCATCCAAAACTCACCTTCCATACGTGTCGCCATAGCGCTACCTTCAAAGTAAGCTTGTAAAATATCGTTGCGTTTAGAATGGATCAAGGTTCTATCCCACCTTGAATGCAGCCAGCACTGGTTCTTCTTAACAATAGGCACATGTAAATTAGGTTCCATGCGACCATGAAGTAAGGTGGCACCCCGTTTATTAGCATCTGCAAACAAGTGATCTAAAACAAAAGCTTCAGAACCACGTTTTGCTTCAACCTGAATAATGTGCCCTTTATCAAACGGAATCATTTGGTATAAATACCAACCCACAACTTTGTCTTTCTCATCTCTAACCAAAGACCCTAAAAGCTCACCTTTACTTGCAACCTGAGCCATTTCAAAAAACTGCCATTTCAAGAACTCAAGATCATATTCTGGTACAAGCTTTCTGCCCTTCGTAATAGCAGCTAAATGCTCGAGTATGCCTTCTGGGGTTAGGGCTTCTGAGTTTGTTGTTATGGTTTCGGTTTGTAAAGCTTTGTAGGCTTTAGGAATGACAGCATCTAGACCACTGCTTATGGGTGCTGCTACTTTTTTAAGTAATTCAGAGGGGCGGCGCGCTAAGACTTGATTTAAAGCAAATCTTGTTGGCCTAAAAAAACGTGTGTAATTAAGAGAATTAAGATGAACGGTTTTGCCGCCTAAGTTTTCCCAGATTTGCCTCATGCCATCGCTACACATTTCCATTAGGCTTAAGTCTTGCCCTGCGACCATAAATTTTCGCATTAGAAAAGCGCCAACAGCCTGTGAGCGTACATCTGGGTCAGCTATCAGCTGCCCGCATACTGCAACCCGAATGGGTTCACCTTCAAACTGAAAGCGCCTAACATGCGAGCCAGCAAAGCCAGCAATGCTGCCATCATCATTTTCGTAAACTAGTGAGGGTAATTCAGGGTCGTACCAAGGGTGATCTAAAAAAATGCGTTCAAAGTATGCCGCCATGCCTGCGGGTGCCTGTCGTTTTTTAGAACGCATGACATATTCATAGAGGTTGGCAACCTGCTCAGCATCTTCACGTTGAAATGCGCGGATACCTTTCATGATTTACCCTTTTTCTGAACTCCGTACAAAATGACCTATGCTTTGCACTGTTCTAAAGCTATCTATCTCTAAGTCATCATAGGATATTTCTAGTGAGAATTTTGTTTCTAATTCCATAATTAAGCTCACCAAAGCTAAAGAATCAAGAATGCCTTCTTCAATCAGATCAGTATTTGCATTTATGTCTTGAGAACCTACGACTTCTAAAACAAGGCTTTCAATTTCTTTTGCTAAGTCTAAACTGAGAGGTTGAATAGGGTTTGATTGTGTTGAATAGCTGCTCATACGTCTTGCTCCTCGAAAAAATCTCGCAGCTTCTTTCGATCTATTTTACCATTCGCATTTTTGGCTAAAGTATCAAATATCGCCCACTGCGAAGGTATCATATAGCGCGGTAAAAGCGCCATCAGTGACCGTTGCAAATCTGACTTTGAAATTTCTGGTGTAAGCCCTGACGCATCTTCTTTTAAGGCGTAGGCGGCACAAATAGCAGTACCCTCAAAACCCCCAACATGAACCCCAACAATGGCGCATTCTTTAATATCTCTTAAGGTATTCATAGCGGCTTCAATTTCGCCAAGTTCAATACGGTAACCACGACTTTTTATTTGTGAATCGGTGCGTCCTAGGCAGTAAAAGAGACCCTGCTCATCTTGCTTACCAAGGTCACCTGTTCTGTAAATGCGCTTTCCTTCATAACCCGCTCTAGGGTCATCTAAAAAAGCAGCTTTGGTTTTTTCTTCATCTAACCAGTAACCCGGGCTAAGACCTTCACCGGCAATGAAAAGTTCACCAATTTCACCTACTGCTACAGGCTCGAGTTTTTCACTGAGTACCAAAAGCTCTTCACCTTCGCAAGCCACACCAATTGAAATATTTTCAGTTTCAGATTCGGGGCGTTTGCTTACCGTATAGTAGCTACTTGCTATGGTTGCTTCAGTTGGTCCGTAAAGGTTTGTAAAGGTTACATGGGGTAGCTTATCCATCCAGTGCATGAGCGTGGGTGTAGGCATAGGCTCACCGCACCACAGTAGGCGTTTCATGTTAGGAAAGTCATTTTCTTTAATGACGTTAAACTTAGCCATATGCGTTAAGGTTGATGGAACAGAAAACCACTGTGTTAATTCTGACTTGCGAATAAAATCAGCTAGCTTATTGGGCAGTAAATTTAAACTTGGCGTTACCATGTGTAACTCTGCACCTGCTGAAAGGCTGCCATAAATATCAAAGGTAGATAAGTCAAAGTGCAAAGGGGGATGACCAGAAGTTTTATCGCTAGCGTCAATACCAAAATATTGTCTAGCCCAGTTCACAAAATGCAAGACATTCTCATGCTTAATGAGCACACCTTTAGGCGTGCCGGTTGAACCAGATGTAAAAAGCAAATGAGCGGCATCTTTAGCTTCATTTTTGGTAGCTAATGCCGTATCCTGAAAGGTCTCTAAATCAGACCAAGAAAAAGCAGTTTCAAAGACATCTGTACAAATTTTACTGGCCTCTAAGGTACCCACAATCACATCTTTAGCAAGTAAGCCCTGAGTAAACAAATCATCTACCAGACTAGTTGCTGAAACCTCCGTCAAAAAGACCTTTGGTTTTGCTGCCTCAGAAATCTTAGCAACCCGAGATGCCGGGCTAGACGTATCAATAGGTACATACATAGCATCCGTTTTCATAATGCCAAGCATGCCAACCACTGCCAGCGGTGATTTACCCATAAGCAAACACACCCTATCGCCCTGACCCACACCAAAACCACGCAACAAATGAGCCAAACGATTACTCGCAAGCTCGAGTTCTGTGTAGCTCATGCTTTCTTTTTGCATGACAATGGCTGTTTTATCGCCTAGCTTATTGGCTTGAAACCGAACATAATCTTGTATTAAGTGGGCGTCTTGCGGGCTTTTCATGCGACCACTTGACCCACGGCATCAAAAACTTGACGAATATGTTTAAGTTCTTCTTGAGAAGCTGGAATATCTAGAATAAAGGTTTCAAACCCAAGTTTAAGGTAACCGCTTAATTCATCTGCAACTTCTTTATGACTACCAACTAAATAAGGGCAAAAGGTTTTGTAATTTTTAAAGGGACCTAACCAATAAGGGTTTTTTACTGATGCTTCGCCACCCACTTCAGAAAGTTGCTTATGCCAGTGAGAGTCAGATACTTTCATAGCTAAAGAATGTGCAATTTGACCTTTGCGATCTTCAGGGAAGCGTTCATTAGCAACTTGCCACGCTTCCTCATTGCTTTCACGCGCAATGATGCCAACACGAACCCCTGGCGCTAAAGGCTCATTTTGTGTTTGCTCTTCACCCGAAGGCTTCGGGTATTTGATGGCCGTAGCATTAATAGCACGCGAAGCAGCCAAACCTGCCTCTGAAGAACCAGAAATGAGTACACTGGGGTAGAGTTCTGGTGCTAAGGCAGGACTAAGTTTAAGATTCTTAACTTGATAATATTTGCCTTCAAGCGTGACAGCCTCACCAGACAAAAGGCCTTGCATGATTTGGGTGTACTCTGAAGTGCGAAGATAACGATCATCATGAGGTGTATCATCACCCAAGGCAATCAAGTCATTTTTAAAGCCACCTGCAAGCATATTCAAAAAAATACGACGATCATAAAAATAACTCAAACTCGACACCATTTTAGCAGCCGTGTAAGGATGCATATACACAGGCTGAACCGCCACCAAAGGTGCAATAAAACGCGTATTCTCAAGAATGACCTGAGCAACCAACCAAGGATCGACCAGACCGTTATCGGTATAAACCAAAATACCTACACAGCCAGCATCCTCACTCCACTGCGCAATCTTAATAACCTCAGCAAGATAAGCCTCACGCGACAAATCTTTTGATTGAGGAGAGGTAGAAAACAATTGAATAGACTTAGACATAATGACCTCATTATAAAAACAACTACTGCTACTCAGCTAAGAAAAAACTCCCAAAGCAAGTGCCCAACAGTCAACCATATAAAAGACTAGCCTAAAACCACCTAAAAGTCCGTGATAATTTAGACCCAAAGAAAAACTCGAGCTTCTCTACAAGATACAAGATATAGCTAGTTTAACGCTTAATCAGGTTTTAACATTAGGAATAAGAGGAGAGGTTGTACCAAACTTAGGACCCACTCGAGCTGGGTTGCCTACTGCTAAGCGGTTTGCTTGAATATCTGTGTAAACCACTGAGCTGGCGGCAATTTGAACATCATTTCCTATATTTATGCCAGGTGTAACGACTGCATGTGTGCCTAGAAAAACATTGTGTTCCAAATGTACTCCACCGTTCACAGCTGCGTAGGGGGATAAAACATTGAAGTCGCCAATAACTGAGTCATGACCTACATGCGCATAAAAACCTAAAACAGCATGATCTTTAATAACTGCGTAGGTGGCAATGGTTGCAAAAGGGCTTATGATAACGCCTTTACCTAATTTTGCTGATGGAGCAACATAAGCTTTGGGGTGTACAAGGGTTGCAAATTGTGCCCCTCGAGTTTGTAATTTGCTTACTAGTAACTTTCTAACATATGGATCACCTACGGCTATGACAAAGCGGTCATTTGCCTGAATGCCATAGTTATTGGTATTGCCAATAATCCCGATGGGCATACTATAACCACGGTCACTAAGCTCATTAGGGTTGTCATCTAAAAAGCCTTTTATGCGAAAACTGCCCTGGTCACCGTAAGTATCTCGGGCATATTGAAATACTTCTCGACCGAGGCCACCGGCACCTACAATAATTAAGTCAAAGGTCATTGTTCACCTTTAAAATCAGGCATGGTTACATGACCTGCTGCACTAATGCCAGTGGGTTTAATGACTTTTAAAACGGTCAAAAAAAGAATCTTTAGGTCAAGCCCAAAAGAGTGATTCTCAACATACCAAAGATCAAGTTTAAATCGTTCTGGCCAGCTAATTGCGTTACGCCCATTGACTTGCGCCCAACCTGTAATTCCTGGTAGCACATCATGGCGTTTGTTTTGTTCTTTACTGTAAAGAGCCAAATAGTCTACCCGTAAAGGGCGTGGTCCAACTAGGCTCATGTCACCTTTTAAAACATTTAGCAGTCCTGGCAATTCATCAAGACTGCTGGCCCGTAAGAATTTCCCTAACTTGGTCATGCGGTCAGCATCTGGTAAAAGCTTGCCTTCTTGGTCAAAAGCTTCTTTCATGCTGCGAAATTTGTACATGGTGAACGGTTTTCCTTTAAAACCAGGTCGAAGTTGCGAAAATATGACGGGTGTACCCATAAATAGGGCTATTAAACTGGCAATAGTAAAAATGATAGGACTAAGTAAAACTAAGACTAAACTACTTAGCCAAATATCAAAAAGACGTTTAATCAAGATGGAAACTCCTAAATACGACGTAAAGCATTACTTAAAAACGGTTTCCCAAATATAACGAAGATCTTTTACAAACGAATAAGTCTCAATATACTCTCGATTAACACGAACTTTATCTTTAAAAATAATATTTCGATTGTAAGACTCAGGGTCATCTTGTTCCGCTAATAACGACTCTTCATTACGGTATTTTATGCTCGCAGGCCCCGTAATACCCGGTCGAATACTTAAAATAATCTTATTGTCACCTTGTAATTTATCTGCGTAACCAGGCACGTCAGGTCGAGGGCCAACAATGCTCATATCACCAATAAGTACATTAATTAACTGGGGTAATTCATCTAGCTTTGTGCGCCTTAAAAGCATACCAAAAGGCGTTATGCGAGGATCATCTTTAGTTGTTACTGACGTGGTAACACCTTCAACTTCACGCATGGATCTTAACTTTATAACCTTAAAAATTTTGCCGTCTCGGCCAACCCGCTCTTGTCTAAAAAAGCCAGAACGTCCTGTGTCAAGGGTAGACAAAAAGGCGGCCAAAAGAATAAGCCATCCAAAAATAAGTAGGCCAACAAAGGAAAAGCCAATATCAAAACTGCGCTTAAGGATTTTCTGTGAAGGACTCAAAGCATTCACGTTAATAGATTCATAGTTGCCCACAAACATCACATCTCATCTACTTTCGATATTGACTTACTGCAAACCAAAGAGGAGTCTAGCATATTTAGCACGGCCAAAAGTAGCATTATTCTGCTTGCTCATGAAGTAAAAAATAGCTATTTAAGATAGCTTTTCACGAGAAAGTGAGGTTTGTAATAATCGCCAAGCTTTCATGCCACCTGCTAGATTATAGACATTTGAATAGCCAGCAGCTTCTAAATACAAGCCTACCAAATGACTAATCCTGCCCCATTCACAAAGCAAATAGAGTCTAGTCTCTTTAGGAAAGTCAGGCAATTCACCTGCTTGAGCTTGCTCTAAGCTAAAAAGATGACTTCCTTTAAAACCATCATGCTTAAAAAGGGCTTTGGAGCGAGTATCAAGAATAATGATGTCGCCCAATAGTTCAGCAAATTGTTCAACCCTAACCGTTTTCACTTTTAAACTCACTAACCTTTATTAAAAAAACTCAGAATTAAATAGTAGTATCTAAATGCTCAAATAACTGTATTTTTAGTTCAAAGTGAACCAAGTTTCATAAGGCATGGCAAAGCTTAAGAAAGCCATATAAAGAGAGCTACTAACCTAAACAGATTAAATGCCGTCATAAGATTGACCGAGTCAAAGCTTAGTTCCTTAGGTCAGAATTATAAATATCGTCAGACTTTATAATTTCACTTAGGGGTCCAACTAAACAATCAACATAAAGACTCATCTAAAGCTAAAGTAAACGGTATACTACAAGCTTATGGAAAGCCTAAAACCCTACCTTGATTTTGCCGTTGAAACGGCCCACCTAGCAGGCCAGCTAACGCTCGGATATTTCCAAACAGACTTAGATATTAACTTCAAATCAGATGACAGCCCAGTTACCCTAGCAGACAAAAAAGCGGAAGAACTCATTCGTTCAAGAATTGAAAAAAAATACTCGAGTCACGCCATTATGGGTGAAGAGTATGGGGAAAGTGGGGGAAGCACGACAAGCTCGAGTTTTCGTTGGGTGATTGACCCGATTGATGGCACGAAGTCGTTTATGCGGGGTGTGCCTTTGTATGGGGTTTTGATTGGCTTAGAGATTGATGGTGTTGTTGAAGTGGGCGTTTCTTATTTTCCTGCTTTGCAGGAGATGGTTTACGCTGCGACAGGGGAGGGCTGCTACTGGAATGGGCGTAAGGCAAGGGTGAGTGAAACTGCCACTTTAGATAGGGCTATTGTTTCGTTTACTGATTTTGCTAATTTTGCTAACTTCAATAGGCAAAAAGAGTGGGATGCTATTTCTAAAGCTAGCTACTATCGGGTTGGCTGGAGTGACGCTTATGGACACATGTTAGTAGCAACAGGGCGTTGCGATATTATGCTTGACCCTATTATGAACCCTTGGGATTGTGGTCCTTTTCCGGTAATCCTTAAAGAGGCGGGTGGCTATTTTGGTGACTGGCAAGGTAAAGAAACTATTTATGGTGAGGAAGCCCTAAGTTCTAACCAAAACTTACTTGGACCAACCTTAGAGCTTTTTGAGGCTCATAGTGGCTAATTTTCTTTAGCCTTCTTTGCGTAATGCTATAACTTCATCTAGCGGTTCAAAACTAATGCTGGTGCCTGCCTCTATATGCAAGCTGTCGCCTTTTTTTAATAAGCGAAAGTCACCATAAGGCAAGTCAATAATTAACTCACCTTGCAAAACCAAAATCCATAAATCTGCTTCTAACTCGAACTTGCTTTTCTTGCTAACAATGCAAGCTTCTAGCTGGGTACCTGGGATGACCGAACCTGAAGGGTTACCTTTTGCGAGTGACACTACGTTTAAAGGTTGCGCGACACTGTTTTGAATCTCACTCATGAGTTAAGCTTTTCTTGCCTTACCAAAAGCCATACGCAACTTAAACATAGAACTCTTATGCGCTTTTTTGATTTCCTCTTCACTTAAGCCAAGGGCATCTGCAACCGTAGCAATATCTTGTTTATCGTTACCCTGCATACCTTCTAAGCGGGAGATGATAGCCTTGTTTTGTTCATCCAGCTCAGCTAAGTGCTTTTCTAAATCGGCAGTTGTCGCTTTTGGTCCTGCAGGTTTAGCTTTCTTAGCTGCTGCCTTTTTACGTGTTTTCTTCTTAGCGGCTTTCTTTGGTTTTTTGCTAGGTTTGACCAATTCGCGATCAGCTAAGAGCTTAACTGCTTCGTCAAAACTAAGCGATTCAGGTGTTTGACCCTCTTGTAGTGAAGCATTGGTTTTCTGATGCTTGACATAAGGCCCATAACGACCATCACGAATCTCAATTTCTTCACCCGTTTCAGGATGCTTACCCAAAAGGCGCAAAGGCTTGTTTTTATTTTCCTTTTTAGCAATAAGCTCTAAGGCACGCTCTAAGCTAATATCAAACAAGCTTTCTTCTTTCGGAATAGACGCAAAATTCCGTTTATGTTGCACATAAGGACCAAAACGACCAATATGCGTAAGAATTTTTTCACCCGTTTCAGGATGCTTTCCTAAAGTTTTAGGCAAAAGTAAAAGCTGAATTGCAGTGACTTCGTCAACATCGGCAGGCTCGAGTCCTTTGGGTAGAGATACGCGTTTGGGTTTGCCTTCTTGACCGTCGTCACCCAACTGAACATAAGGGCCATAAGGGCCGTTTCGTAAGAACATTGTGTCTCCCGTGTCAGGGAATATGCCTAAAGCCTCTTCAGACCCTTTGCCGCCTTCAAGTAAGGCTTTTAAGGCTTCTTCATCAAGATCAGCAGGTGCTGCGTCTGGTGGTAAAGAGGCTGTTCTTTTCTCACCTTCATGTTGATCTTCAACATAGGGTCCGTAGCGACCAACTCTAATGACTACGTCACCCCATTTGGGAAAACTAAGGGTAGATACTTTACGTGCATCAATGTCTTCAAGGCCGCCTTCAACCTTGTTGCCTAAGCCACCGTCACCGCCATAAAACGCTTTTAAATAAGGTAAGGCATCTAAATCGCCAGAGGCAATATCATCTAACTTTTGCTCCATATTTGCTGTAAATGCCGTATCTACAAGCTGCTCAAATTGACCTTCCATAAGGTTGGTTACCGCAAACGCAGTAAAGCTAGGCACAAGCTGAGGGCCTTTTTTAATGACATAGCCTCGTCTAATCACCGTATCTATAATGCTGGCATAGGTACTTGGTCGACCAATGCCTTCTTGCTCTAAAGTTTTAACTAGAGATGCTTCAGTAAAACGTGCAGGTGCTTTGGTTTCATGTCCTAAGGCTTCTAATTTGTTGCAATTTAAGCTGTCTTTTTCGCTTAAGTCCGGCAAAGGTTGATCTTGATTATCCAGCGCAGCATCAGGATCATCTGAGCCTTCAACATAAGCTCTAAAAAAGCCTGGAAAGATAGTATTTTTGCCACTCGCCCTAAATTTAGCTTCTTTACTGCCAGTCTCAGCAGTTATATGAGCAGTCGTAAATTTAAGTTTTGCATCAGCCATTTGGCAAGCAACTGTACGCTTCCAAATAAGATCATAAAGTTTTGCCTCAGCACCACTCAAATTTAACTCTTCAAAAGTCTTCATGTCTTTACCAGCAGGTCTAATCGCCTCATGTGCTTCTTGGGCATTGCGTGACTTCGTACTGAACTGCTTGGCTGTGGGACTCAAATATTCTTTGCCATATTTACGCTCGATTGCTTGACGGCTGGCATCAATCGCTTCTTGAGATAAATTGGTTGAGTCAGTACGCATGTAAGTAATGTAGCCATTCTCATAAAGTTTCTGAGCAGTTCGCATGGTATCTCTGGCAGATAAGCCAAGTTTACGACTGGCCTCTTGTTGCAGTGTTGAGGTAGTGAAAGGCGCAGCAGCCTTACGACTTGTTATGCGCTCTTCAATGCTCGTGACCAGCCACTTCGCTTGCTTAAGTTCTGTACTTAAAGATTGCGCTTGAGACTCACTAATAAGCAGAATGTTCTTACCTGCTTCTAAATTATCTTTTAACTGACCCGTATTATCATCAAAGTCACGACCAGAAGCCAAGCGAATGCCATCAAGATGCGTCATGGCAGCCTCAAACGGCTGATCGGTTTTGTTCAGCTCAGCTTTTAAGTCCCAGTAACTCGCAGGAACAAAAGCAAGTCGTTCCTTCTCACGAAGCACCATAAGCCTAACCGCAACACTTTGCACCCGCCCCGCAGAAAGACGTGGCGCAACCTTCTTCCATAAAAGGGGCGATATTGAGTAACCCACCAGTCTATCTAAAACACGCCGAGTCTCTTGAGCATCTACAAGATTTTGATCAATATCACGCGTTTCATCTAAAGCCTTTAAGATAGCTTCTTGGGTAATTTCATGAAAAACCATGCGCTTAACCGGAATTTTGGGTTTTAAAAGTTGCAGTAAATGCCAACCAATAGACTCACCCTCGCGATCCTCATCTGTCGCAATAAAAAGTTCATCGGCATCTTTAAGAGCAGACTTTAATTTTGACACAATTTTCTTCTTATCAGGCGAGACAATATAAAGCGGCTCAAAATTGGCATCAACATTCACACCAATACGCGCCCAAGCTTGCTTTTTGAATTCTTCAGGAATCTCAGCAGCCTTCGAAGGCAAATCACGCACATGCCCCATACTCGCTTCAATCTGATAATTACTACCCGGCAAAAAACGACGAATCGTACGCGCCTTAGTCGGAGACTCAACAATAACCAAACGGTTAGCACTCTGCTTACTACTCATTGCAATTCCAAACTAAGGCATTGCAAAGCTGATTTGCCACAGACAACTCAAACAAAGAAACACTCGAGTGTTGCTTCTTGCTGCGGCAATCGTTGTAACCAATCAATAATATATGCATTAAAACTCTTCAATTCCAGCAGTGAACAACCTGCTACTAGCGAGCTTATTATAAAGATAGCTCAGATTTTGTCAACCTAAATTACTTGCATAAACAAGCCTAAGACAAGTGTCTTTAGATTAAAGTCAATATCTTTACTAAGCAAAGAAGACAAGCTTTTTAATCTTTTCTAGCCTAGTTTTTAAAAGCTAGCATTAAAAAGCCAAACAAGCAAACCAGTTAAAAAAGTTGACCCTGACGTGTTTGGGCATTGTAGAGTTCAGCCACTCGAGTGGTTACCCCATCTCCAAACAAGTGTTTACATAGCTCAAAGGCTAGTTCTAAGCCTGCAATACTGCCATTGCAAGTCCAGACATTTTCATCAAACACTACTGTCTTAGCTGAAATATGCATAACTTCATAAGACTCGAGTCGTTCTTTTAGGTCAGGGTGAATGGTTACTGTTTTGCCTCGTAATACACCGTAGTGACCTAGCAATATAGCGCCACTTGAGATGGCTGCGTAGGTTTTTGCTTGCGCTAATGCGCTGGGTAAATAACTGGCAATGGCTTTATCTCTTAACGCTTTATCTACTCCGGTGCCACCCGGTACTATAAGAACATCTAAATCAGGGGCACTAGCAAAAGCGTAAAGGGGGGTTATCGTCATGCCGTTCAGGGTCTGGACTGAATTACGAGATTTAGCTAGCGTGAAAACATGCGCCTCTTCACTTAAAAATTTCGTAGCACTGCTAAGAACCGCAAAAGGGCTTATAAGATCAAGTTCATTAACTTCATGGTAAAGCAAAATACCAATGTTCACGCACGCATTCTAACGTGCAAAGCTAGTTAAAACACAATTCTATTAAGCAAAGCCGTTAGACTAGAGGCATAATGATGGTGCCGAAGAGAATAAAATCTATAGTCTTAATAACGCTTTTTAGTTTCTTTCTTGGGTCAGTTTCACAAGCGCAAGAAAACTGCAAGGTACTTGTTGACAGCATAAGCCACGCCTTTGACAAGGCAAATGAAGTTATTATGTCAACCCAAATCATGCAGGGTGACAACGAATTTGCTTACACAAAAATCCGACTCTTCAAAGATGATGCAGGTGAATGGCAAAGCGAAAACCTAGAACAACGAGGATTTCCAAGGCCAAATGACAATAATAACGATGACGACGAAGAACCAAGTTTCGAATTTAGCTGCGACCAACACGACTTAATAGAACGCTCCGGACAATGGCAACTCAAAATAGAAGAACCAGATGAAGAGCTGCCCATAAAAGCATGGGAGTTAAGCTTCAAAAAAGAAAACAACCAAATCGTACCTATAGAAATTGCAGGCGATATAGAAGCTCGAGTTCTGTTCATTCCGTTTAAGGGTAGATTTTCTACTTTCTTTTCTGACTGGCAATTTCCATAGTTAAGTTGGGTCTTGATTTTTACGCTCGCACTGCAGATTTGGTTGCTAAAGACTGTTTAGGTAAAGTGCTTGTATTTAACGATGATGGGGTTTTGCGTAAAGGGCGCATTGTTGAAACTGAAGCTTACTTAGGTGTGCAAGATTTAGCTTCGCATGCTTCAAAAGGTCAAACTAAACGCACGCAAATTATGTTTGGGTCTGCAGGTTTTGTTTATGTTTACTTAATTTACGGCATCTACCACATGTTTAATATTGTCACAGACAAAAAAGACTCAGCCCATGCGGTTCTTATAAGGGCTGTTGAGCCCCTTGAAAATATAGTCGGCAAAACTGATGGTCCGGGCAAGCTCTGTAAAGCCATGAATCTGGATATGAAACAAAACAAGCTTTCTTTGCTTGATGGTCCAGTCTGGCTTGAACAGGGGAGTACCCCGGAACGCATACAAACCTCAGCTCGTATTGGCATTGACTATGCTAAAGACTGGAAGGATGCACCCTTAAGATTTTTTGATGCAAGGAGTAGCTTTGTATCTCCTAGAAGATAAGCTAACGGTTTAAGATTGAACTCAGCTAAGCGCAATTTGTCTTTTCACTAGTCACTAAATGGCAGCCCAAAAGACTAGGGCTAAGCTTCATATAGCCAAGCTGCTATCTAGTGAGTACGCTCGCTAAAAAAAATGGGTAACAGTTTTTATACGAAACTGATTTAATCGTGTCATATGACTGAGTGATTCAGAGCGTAGTCCCCAAAGCTGTCTCGACTACGTCGGCAAGGTCGGACTTATAAAGCAGTGCGACATTTATTTGCAGTTCCATGAAACATTGCACCCTTGGCTGAGTTGGTTTGTTTTTACTCCCCCAGGTCGCACGAATGGTCTGATGGTGCAACCATTCGTGGAAATGCTATATAATTCAGCTTAGTATTTAGATACACCGGCGACTTAGCAGATCTGTTTTTACTCAGCCAATTGAGCAGTTTAAAAAATATTGGGTTTTAAATGCAAAAGGCTTTAGTTTGTACTTGCTTGCCTTGTTGTGACCGAAAGATTAAACTCTAGCGTGCTCATGATTCTGGGGATTAAAAACCTGCTAGCTAGAACCTTTTATGCGTTTTTTCCTCAGCTTGTAAAGCCAAACGACAGCTTTGCAAAAGCACAGTTATCATCAAATGCGTATGAGCTTTATTTAAGCATGGATAAACGAGACAGAGACCACGCTTGCAAAGTCGCAGAGTGCCTAGTAAAAGAAAAACCAGATGCATCAAAAACCTTAGTAGCCGCCGCTTTACTGCATGACATAGGCAAAGCAGAAGGCCCTTATCGACCTTTTGAACGCATTCTGGTGCACCTATACATGCCAAAACAACTCAGCAAAAGCCCAAGATTCACAGGCTTAAAAGGAATGTGGCAACTCAGACAACACCATGCCCACTACGGCGCAGAAAGGCTACGCAAATGCGGCATAAGCGAAGCAATAGCCACAATAGTAGAGCAACACCACCACCCGCAAAACTCACAAGAAGCAGAACAACTCAAAAGTATAGAGGATAAATTTTAATGGATTTACTCGAGTGGTTATTTGTTCGGCAGCGTTTCGGCAAACAAGCTAGCCTAGAGCGAATAACAAAACTCTTAAACAAACTCGGAAATCCGCAGCTCGAGTTTCAGAGTATTCTTGTTGGAGGCACAAATGGTAAAGGCAGCACAGCTGCGAGCTTAGCTAGCATAGTCAAAGCATCAGGAAAAAAAACAGCTCTTTTCACTTCACCTCACCTGACTGACTTTGCTGAGCGATTTAGAGTAAATGGTGAGCAGTTAAGTGAAAAACTGATACTTGAAACCTTGCTAGCTATAAAAGCTCATGCTGAAGCCTGTGAAGCTACTTTTTTTGAAATTGTTACTGCCTTAGCTTGTGTTCTTTTTGCTAGTCAAAAGGTCGACATGGCCATTATGGAAGTAGGTATGGGAGGACGATTTGACGCAACCAACGCACTCGAGCCTGAGTTGAGCATTATTACCAATATAGCGTTAGATCACATGGCCTATTTAGGTACAACAGAAGCTGCTATTGCTTTTGAAAAAGCAGGCATAATGCGGCGCCAAAAAGCTGTGTTCACAGCCGCCTTTGGTGAAGCACTGGAGGTTTTAAAAAAGCAAGCCCAGCTAAAGAAAGCCAAGCTTTTTAGCCTAGGAAGCGATATGCATGTCAAAATACTCGAGCATGACTGGTCTGGTAATCACCTCGAAATAAGCACGCACCAAAAGACCTACAAAGTACATACACCTCTTATTGGTAAACACCAAGCTGAAAATGTAGCATTAGCTGTAAGTGCTGCCCATACGTTAGGCATAAACGAAGAAGCCATAAAGGAAGGCATTAAGTTAAGCTCATGGTCAGGCAGACTCGAGCTAATAAAGTTAAAAGCTAAAGACTTCTTGCTAGATGGCGCCCATAACCCTGCAGCTGCAATTGCCTTACGTGAAACGCTTGATGATTTAGCGGTAGAAGAACTCGTACTTATTTATGGTTCAAACAATGATAAAGATATAAAAGAAACACTAGCGCCCCTCCTTGACCTAAGTAGTAGAATCATCTTCAGCCAAGCAGCCCTAAGCCCAAAGGCCACACCCGCAAAAGCCCTATACCAGAGCTTTCAAGAAACGTTTCCAGAACAAGCCAAAAAGATTAAGCTGAGCTATAAAAATACCATCAACGAAGCTATTGAAGAAGCAGGAAAGGTTCAAAACGAACAACTCATCGTCATAATGGGCAGCCTTTATTTAGTAGGAGAAGCTCGGCCCATTTTACTCAGTGAAACAAACGAAATAAGAAACCACTAGTAATAGGCTTAAAGCTAGGCGTCAGGGTCAGGGGGTTTAGCTAACTCACGTACTAAATCAGGAAGATGCTTAACCAAAATGACCAAGCTAAAAAGCACAACCCCCAACACAGACCAAATAAACACCGAGCCACTCGAGCCTTGCAAACTAAGCACCAAGGCCGTAACAAAAGGGAAGAGAGCAACCGCACAGACCGCAGCTAAACTTGCTCTATCTTTAAATACAATCATAAAAAAAGATAAAACTACTAATGCTGCCAACGCCACCCAAGGAAATAACACAAGCGCACCCCCAAACGCAGCAGCCAGCGCCTTACCCCCTCGAAACGAAACAAAAACAGACCATGCATGACCTACCACAACACCCACACAAGCACTTAGCATGGCAGCTAAACTAGCCCCAAATAAAACACTTGCTAAAAACACAGCCAATGCACCCTTAGCAACATCCACAAGAAAAACAACAATACCCAAGCGCCTATCAACATTACGCAAAGTATTCATAGCGCCCATACTGCCCGAACCTTCAGAAAAAATATCAACACCCTTAGCTCGAGCTAGCAAAAAAGCCGTCGGGAAAGACCCTAAAAGGTAAGCCACCAAAAAAGAAACAATCATTAAACTCATAATCAACACAAACTCACAGAGACGTTAAACGCTTCAAACTATCTAAACTTTTCAACTCAGCCACATGAAAAGCCAAGTAGCGACTTAGCAAAACAAAACCCGCCTCAGCATCCTGCAAACCTCCAGCCAAAACATCACGCACAGTATGCATCTGAATAAACCTCAAATCAGCTAAAACAGCCTCAGAAATAACCAAACCCCGCTTGCAATCAACACAACTCAAGCCCCCCAAAGCAATATCAAAACGAGCATCCAAATCACTCGAGCTACACATGACACAGCGCGAAACCCGTGGGCTTAAACCAGCAGAATGCAGTAACTTCCAGGCATAAACCAGCGCAAGCTCCTGCTTATTTTCACTTAGACTCAAACCTCGCAAGGCACTCACAAAGTAACTATAAATACTCTCACCCACATGAATATCAACTGTTAAAGCATCAACCAACTCAGCCAAAACATGAACATAAGGGTAAACCTCAGGAGAAGATAAATTAGGCAACGCACCGTTAAGCGTAACTTGCGTCAAAATCGCCAAGTCATCATCCCGTTTACGGTAGAACTGCACCGTCACATCATGAAATAAGCTCAAACGACTTAAATTACCACCTAATTGCTTACCTTTTTTAGCTTTAGCCTGCCACTTACCTTTAGGCCCAAGCAACGTTGCAATCACATCACCATTGGTAAGCTCATGACGTTTAATAACAACACCTTCATTAATGTGATAACGCTCAGACACCCTCTAAGTTTAGCTTCAAAAGCAATAAAACACTGTCAGACTCGAGTCTTTATTTGGTATGCATATCAATTTAATTTTTGGCTTGCTTGGTAAAGTTAGGGTTGAAGAAATAAAAAGTTTTAACAGTGCATTTTTTTGTGTTAGAGATTGCCAAAATAGATACTGTCAAATGAGGATAAGAAAAACTTCATTTACGCTACTTAGGCTTTTCATAGATGCTTTTGGTATAACTTAGACAAGCATGAGACTAGTTACTTTTGGAAAATTAGAATTGCAAGGATACGAAGCTAAAGTTAGTGCCTTGCAGCTTCTTTTGCTTACTTACATGAGGCTTGAGCAGCAGCTGTCAAAAGGGCATTTAGCTCGTGTGTTTTGGCCTCACCTTGCGGGTCAACTAAGTAAAAAAGGAGAACGAAAAGACCTGAATAATGTAAGTGTAAACATGGCTAGTTTTAAGCGTGAACTAGGCCTAGATGCGGACGCCATTTTGCAGCTCGAGTGTGACGCTTGTGAGTTTGAACGAGCGTTTGAGTTGGCTGAGTTTGAACAGGCGTGTGAGTTGTTTGACAAAAAAGGGTTTTTGTTTGCTGTTGAAGATAACGCTCGCTTGACGCTTAGTTCTGAACTCGAGTTGTGGCTGAAAAACAAACGTGAACAGTACTTAAGCATGGCTTTAGATGCGCTGCTTGCCCTAGCTAGAAAAGATGAGACTCGTCAGCATGAGTATGCACTTAAGGCTTTTGACTTGCTTCATGATGAGCTTGAGCCAAAACGTTATTGTGATGTCTTAACGTTACTAGAGGAAAGCTCGAGTGCTGCTAAGCAGTTAAGAATTGACTTGGCTTCGTTGTTAAGGCTTCGCTGTGAGGCTGGTTTGTTAAGTGAAGAAGCTATGGAGCTTTTTTTGATGCTTCATTTGCAACCTAAACTTAACCTTGCTGCAATTCGAGGCGCAGCAAATTTATCACCTGCGGGCTTAACGTTAAGTTTGACGGAGCTAACTGAAGCTAAGCTAATTGATGCTGATAATAAAGTTTTGACTGGCGTAATTGCTGAGGTGTGTTTGCGTAAAGAGCCTGCCTTGCACTTAAAGTTATTGGCAAAGCTAAGAGAACATAGCCCTGTTAAAGAAGCATTTGGGCTTTATCATCAAACCTATAAATTAACCCAAGGGTTTGGTGGTGCTGGTTTCTGGATTAAGGCAAAAGAGGCTTATCTTCATGAGGCAAAATTACTGACTGAAAAGGATGATTTTGAAGGCGTAATCAGGGTTTTAAAAGAGTTCTGTGAAGCTGAGCATCTCAATCAAAAGCAGCCTGACGAGCAGATTCATGTGCGTTACGCAAATACCTTAGGTGTGTTATCACGCTACTCAGAGATTCTAGATATTTTAGAGCCTTTTGAAGATTCAGTTGAGGTTCTAACGGTTAAGATGGCTGCCTTTCAGCGGTTAGGAAATCGTGAATTTGCAGAAGCAGCCGCTTACAAGGTCTTGAACTTAGCTACAAATGCCGACTTATGGTCAAAAACTATGGCTTCGAATTTACTAGGAATAAACGCATTTTCAAAAGGACAGCTGCAAGAAGCAGACGAGTGGCTGGCAAAAGCAGAAATGTACGCCTGCTTATATGGTGAAAGGTTCAACGCTCGAAATATAATAATGATGCGCGCTCGAGTGTTTGCCCGAATGGGTCAGCTTGATAAAGCAAAAATGATGCTTGATAGTTTATTGGGAGAGTCTGAACTTGCTTCACAAAAATCATTAATTTTAACGGCAATAGGTGATTTTTATGCAGGACTAACAGACTACCAAGATTATGCAGAGGCGGAACCTTTTTTTAGGCAGGCCTATGAGCTTGCCAAAGCAGAAAATTTAGAAATCTCAAACCCGGGTCGTTACGCTATGGTTCTAAATGACTGGACGTACGCAGCTTGGAAAACTCGAGCTATACCAACAACGATTGCAGAGAGTTATTTTCAGCAAGCACGTAAACTTAGTGAAGCAAACTCTGACTACAAAATTCTAGCTCGCATTCAAGCCAATATAGCTATCATTTTAGAAGATGCTAGCAAGTTTGAAACTGCCTTAAACAGCATGCTAGAAGCAGGTAACTCTCAAGAGTACGAAGCTTTTTTACCCGACTACAAAAAACTTCTAAGTCAAAAATTCGAGCAGGCAAAAAAACAAGGCAAAAAGCTCGAGCTTGGCTTTTATGAAGACAAGTTATCTAAACTCGAGTCTTTGCTTATAAAAGATGACTTATACCCAGTCCGATAATACGCTTACTAAATTCTAAAGAGATTTATAGGCTCCTAAGCGGACTTGGTATTGGTTTCAACGGTCCAAGACCGCGTTTAGTTCTTTAAGGAACTAAACGGAAATGGTATTGCTTCGCCTTGTTAAAGATTTAATAAAGTCAGGATGGGTTAGACGGGATAAATAATGACTTTCTTGCAAATGGACTTTATTTAAAATTCAACCTGGTGATGCAGTATTATCGCTTGCTTCTTAAACTTTAAAGTCTGCAAGTTTTTCAAAGAGTAAGCAGTAGCCTTGCTGGCCTTTATAAAAAGTTTCTAATTCAAAATATTCATTGGGTGCATGTAAGTTGTCACTGGCTAAACTCCAACCAAAGCCAATCATTTCGGCATTTAGAGCTTGTTTGAAGAAGGCACTCACCGGAATGCTGCCACCTAAACGCGTGTAGTAGGGTTCTTTACCGTAGAGTTTGCTAAGTACCTCTTTAATGATTTGATTTGCAGGGTGACTGGCAGGCACATAAAAAGGCTCTGAACTGCCTTCGGCCCAGACCTCTACGCTTACGCCTTTAGGGGTGTGCTTTGTTATATGTGTTTTTAATAAATCTACGATAGTGTGAGGGTTTTGATTTGCGACAAGCCGGCAGGTGATTTTAGCGTTTGCTTCACTAGGTATAACTGTTTTGCTGCCATCTCCCTGATAGCCACCCCAAATGCCATTTATGTCAAGCGTAGGCCGAATCCAGTTTCGTTCTCTTGTTGTATAGCTTGGTTCACCAAAAAACTCATTGATGCCAAGCTCTTGCTTGTAAGCAGCTTCATCAAAGGGAATGGCAGCCATGGCAGCTTTCTCCTCTGTGCTGGCTTCTAAAACATCATCATAAAACCCTTCAACTGCAATGCGACCAGAATCATCCCTAAAAGATGCCAAGATTCGGGCTAACGCCTCAAGAGGATTATGCAACACTCCGCCATGCAAACCTGAGTGAAGATCAGATTTTGCTGCACTCACTTTAAGCTCGAGTTTGGCGAGTCCTTTTAAGCCAAGCACAATCATGCCTTCACTATTTGACCATTGCAGGCCATCTGCTGAAAACACCACATCGCAGGCAAATTTTTCTTTTTGCTCTTCTAAAAAAGCAGCGAGTTGTGGGCTACCAATTTCTTCTTGACCTTCAAAACAAAATTTTATATTGACAGGAAACTTGCCTTGGGTTTTCAAAAAAGCTTCGGCTGCTAAGATGGGGGTAAGCATGCCACCTTTATCGTCAGATGCACCCCTTGCATAAATACGTCCGTCTTTTAGAGTGGGTTCAAACGGGTCAGTTTCCCATAGTGCCAAGGGGTCAATAGGCTGCACATCAAAGTGCCCATAAATAAGTACCGTGGGTTTGTCAGGGCCAGCATGCAAGCAGTCACCATAAACCACAGGATGCCCACCGGTAGCCATCACCTCAGTATGCTCAATCCCTGCCTTACTTAAACGAGCAGCTACCCAGTCAGCAGCCAACTTGACGTCATTCAAATGTTTCTCTTGAGCTGAAACACTCGGAATGCGAATAAAGTCGAAGAGTTCATTTAAAAAACGATCTTTATGAAAGTCAAGATAATCTTGCCAAGTTTGCATAGTTCATCCTTAAAATTACGCTGAAATCAGTTTACCTTTTTAATACTAAACTGATTTAATAGTGTCATAAGACTGAGTGAGTCAGAGCGTAGTCCCCAAAGCTGTCTCGACTACG